>JBDRPM010000001.1:0-10848 GCA_043827005.1 Pseudomonadota bacterium
ATAAAAACCAGGCGAATATTGATCATTGCGGGAACGGTCATTGCCTTGATCCTGGCAATCATTTTATTCCATTATTGGGTCATGGATCTTAATGTATTACAGGCAAAGATTGTTCGAAAATTTTTATAAATCAGACGCAAGGAGCAAAAGACAATGACATCAATTCAGAACAATGACAAACAAAGACTGGAAAGCAAAAAATCAACTTCTTTGTTCCGGCAGATTCCGGTATATACGCATTCCATGGAATGCAGGATTGATCCTGAGTTTGTCCGGAAAAATCGAGGGGTGTGTATTTATCCAGATTCTCCTGAAATAGAATATTATAAAATATTGAGGACTCGAATTCAGCAGCAGTCAAAAGAAAGAAAGATGAATACCATTATGATTACAAGTCCCAACCGGAATGAAGGGAAAACCACCACCGTTATCAATATGGGGTTGGTTTTTGCCAGGGAATTTAATCAGACAGTTCTTCTGGTGGACTGTGATTTTAAAGGACAGGATATCCACAAATACCTTGGTATTAAAAATGATTATAGTCTGATCGATTATTTTCTTCACGGGATTCCATTAAGCGACCTGATTGTCTGGCCCGGAATTGAAAAATTGACCCTGATTTCAGGCAACAAGACCGTGTTGAATTCTTCGGAAATGCTTTCCTCAGAAGTCATGCAGCAGCTTGTTGTTGAAATGGGAACCCGGTATGATGACCGGTATGTTTTTTTTGATGCCCCGCCTGTACTTGAAAGATCAGAGGCTATTTCCATGGCACCCATGATGGATGGCATCCTCATGGTGGTTGAGGCAGGGGTGACATCAAAAAAAGATGTGGAAAAAGCCATCAAGCTGCTGCCCAGAGAGAAATTTTTAGGGTTTGTTTTGAATAAAAAATATTAATCTCAATGCATAGAATCTTTGAAAGACGGTCACATTTTTCAGGGTTATAAATTTTGAGCAATTTTTTATACCAAAACAGGAAAAGGAATGAAAAAATACATTTTAGCAATACTGATGGTTCTATCCCTGGCTGGGAATGGGTGGCCTGCAACATATTATATTTCAACCTCTGGATCAGATACCAACAATGGGACTTCCAAAGAAACACCGTGGAAAACTCCGTTTAAGATTAATAGTACAACCTTCACTGCTGGTGATTCCATCTTATTCAAGAGAGGGGACACCTGGATTGGGGCAGATACCGGGCCAATTATTCCCTCCACAGATGGAACGGCTATTGCACCCATTACATGGGGTGCTTATGGAACTGGAAACAGGCCGGTTATAACCTATGCTTCACGCAGATCATCAGAATCTGATTGGACAAATGAAGGTGGAAATATCTGGTCAACTGGGAAGGGGCTAGAAACGACAGGCAGTGAACTATTTCCAAATCCTGGATTTGAAGCAAATGATTTGGGTTGGTATTGTGATGGTGCGAGTGGTGGTGGTACGTTAACAGCATCAAGGACCACCACAGCAGGTGAATTTGATTCAGGTGTTGCAGGATATAAAATAGCAGTTACAGATCATGGGACAACTGCTTTTGGCGTGTATTTGCGCACAACGCCAGGATATCATCCTGCTTATGAGGCAGGAAAATATTATATTATGTCCTTCAGGGCAAAGGCAACGACTGGTTTCACCATCCCAGGGATTGTATGGGGTACAACCAGCGATGATTTAGCATATGGTCTGAATGGTACGGTGGGGGCATTCCCGACCATAACGACAGATTGGGCAACATACTATGTTATCATCAGGCCTTTGAGAACTCTGGTAAACCCTGCGATCCGGTTTTATCTTGGGGGGGCAGATGGAATACCTGATGGAGAAACTTTCTACCTTGATACGATGAGTATTAAAGAGACATCGGAACCTGATTATTTTGGAATGTATTATTCTGCAAACATTATCTTTAACTCAAACACAAATAAAATTTCAGCAGGAAAACAAATCGCACCTTCAGGTCCAATAGTAAGTCAAGGTGAGTGGTATCAATCCGCTGTGACCAGAAAGGTCTATATTTATTCAGTTGAAAATCCAGCGTCTATTTACTCAGATATCTTAATTGTGAATGGGGGATTAAGAACTGGATTTGATAACAAATATATCGGAGTGGATGGAAAGGATCACCAGATTGTTGAGAATATAGAATTTTTTGCTTGTGGTGATGCTTTCTATGCCCAATATTTCACAGGTCTGACAGTTAGGAATTGCAAAGCAACATGGAATGGCGGCCGATTGTCTTATTCATATGCAGACTATGACTGGGGCGGAAGTTATCATGCCAGGTTTGGTGCTGCTGTTGGGGTCGGTGGTGATATTAACGGATTTTATGTCTATAACAATGAGTTTTACGAAAACTATGATGTCAATATAACCTGGCAATCCACAGATACAAATCTCACTCAAGAAAATATTTGGGTTTATAATAATGTATTAGGCCCATCGGAATATGGAGTTGAACTTTGGTTGAGAGATAACTCATGCACCCTTAAGGATGTTTATGTGTATAACAATACCTTTTACGGGATGGGTAAACACTGGGGAGCAAACCAACGTCCTGACGGACAACAATATACCTCAGCAATAACTTTTCAAAACAGTACAGCGACAACCAGTAATATCAACGTTAAGAACAATATTTTTTATGATACAGATGTTGGGGCTATCATCAGAATAGCTCACTTTGACCAGTGGGATGCTGCTTTGACTATGGATTATAATCTATACTATGGGATACCGTTGGGTGGAAGTTTTGCAATAGTTGCTTATGAGCTTGCAGGATCTCCATTTGCAACATTTGAAGATTGGCAAACAGCGTCAGGAAAAGATGCCAACAGTTTGTATGCTGATCCCAGGCTGGGAAGGTGTTTTTTGTCAAAAATTAAAACTCTGTAGAATCCTGTATCAGGCTGGGATAATATTTCGACTTCATTCTCGGAGGGGTTAAAAAATTGAATTTCAGATGATGAATTAACTCTATAAAAAGGGTGAAGCCCCTCTTATCAACTCGGATTCAATAAATGTGGAAAATCCCGTGAAAAAATTCATTCTGTGTCTTTTGTTTTATTTTAGCATCCTTCCTTTGCTGTGCGGTTCTGTGTTCGGAGCGGGTCATTTGCTTGGTGATCTGAACGGTGATGGAAAAGCAGACCTCTTTGATGAGATTCAGGCCCTCAAAATCATTTCCGGCACGGATACAGCTGCTCAGACCATCAATATTAATAATGCCGATATTAACTTTGATGGAAAACTCTCCGTGGAAAAGATGATCTCTGTCCTCCAGGCTGTCGCAGGCCTGAGAGAAAGACATGCCATCGGCACAATAGGCCCTGATGGTGGTACATTCCAGTCCGCTGACGGTAGGGTCAAGCTTGTATTCCCGGCAAACACAGTCCCTGTCCAAACGTATATCTTTATAACCCCCAATTACAATTTCCCTGCTGATAACGGCGTTATTCCAGGCTCTGTTTATTCATTAGGCCCCATTGGCCTGGAGTTTGATCAGCCTGTCACGATTACTATCCAATACGACCCCAATGTTTTACCAACCAGCCTCACCGAGGCGAATCTCCGGTTATCCCGAACTCTTTCGGATTTTTGGGCGCCCCTCACCGGATCCACAGTCGATCTGTCCATGCACACGGTTACTTCCACTATCACCAGTTTCAGCGGCAGCTATGCAGCCCGCGCACCAATAGGGCCGCAACTCAGTCCCGCTGCTGCCATCGTGCAACCTGAAGAAGAAATCGAGATCTCAATCTCCAACATCACGGCCGATCTGTATAACCCCAAGTGGTGCCGCTATGAGGTTGCCGGTACCTACGGATTGATTCATACTGGATTGAGCCTGTCACCCAGTACCGTCAGTGAGGGCTTCACAGGTCCGGTGCATTACCTGGCCAAATCCAGAGCCGGAACCGATACACTCACAGTTGAGGTCTTCGACGGACCGAATGCCTCATACCCATCACTTGGTAAGGCCAAGGCGCTTATCTACGTCGGCGAGCACACCGTCTCTGTGTTTCCAACGCAGGCACAGCTTCAAGGCAGCCAGCAGGTCAATCTTACCGCGGTTGTCATGCCTAAAATAGATGACACGATGTCATTGACATACCAGTGGAGTAACACTGCTGCCGCAGGCGATCTTACCGACGGGTCGCCAGGCAATCTCAATGCATTCCAGAGTGCCGGGCCCGCTGCGGTTTACACTGGCAAGGATTACGGCAATACCACGGACACCATTACCGTAGCAGTCAAACAGAAAGGCGGGGGCTTGGGATCACCACAGGAGTATGAAGCGGCGAGGGACACTGCTGAGGTGACAGTGCGACCGGGCCCCTGCCCGGATTCCATCATTCCAGACTCCAGCACTTGGCGTTACAGTTGTGCTGATCTGACAATCGGGGCGCAACGCATTGCCCCGGGCGGGACAATTCAGGTTACCACCATATGGTCCGGCGACGGTTGTGTCTGCGAAACTTCGGCCACTCTCTGGTGTGCAGGCGCAACCGATGCAGGCACTTTTGAATCAGGGCTTTTTGACATCAACAGCTTCTGTCGGAACCCCTCATTCTGAACTATTGGGCAAGGGTGTCATGATTTCGAAAGATAAAAAGGGTCTGGTTAGGTTTGTCATCAACCCGAACGTTGTCTCTGGCCGTGCGCATATCGATAAAAATGATATGCGCCACCACGGACCAGCCGCCATCATCTTCAAGAAAGGCAGCTTTCCGCAAAGTTAATCAATAATTTTCACCATCAAGTTTCTGTCCGCTATTTTCGGGGGTGGTCTTGACGTCCGTGCATTTTGCATTACTTTTGTTCATAATTTATAAAAAATAATGAAAGGTGAATTATGTCATTGGATAAATTAACGGTCAAGTCCCAGGAACTCTTTCAATCTGCCCATGATCTTGCCCAAAAAAACGGGAATCAGGCCATTGAGCCCATCCATTTTTTAAAGGCCATGATGGCTGATGATCAAGGGATTATACTTTCCATTCTAAAAAAGATCGGTATTCAAACACAGACGCTGGCAAAGGATGTTGCTGTTGCAGTTGAACGACTGGTAAAGGTCTCAGGCGATGGCAGCATCTATCTTTCCCGGGACGGCAAAAAGATGCTGGATCTGTCTTTTGCCGAAGCTGAAAAGATGAAAGACCAGTATGTCAGTCTTGAGCATATTTTGTTATCCCTTGTCACAATGAAAGGCGATGTTTTTGATATCCTGAAAAGTAACGGGGTAACAAGAGATGCGATTTTAAAAGTTCTTAAAGATATCAGGGGGAACCAGAGCGTGACAGATCAGAATCCTGAAGAAAAATACCAGGCCCTTGAAAAATTTGGCCGGGACTTAACAAAGCTTGCCCGGGAAGGTAAACTGGATCCGGTCATCGGACGTGACGAGGAGATCCGGAGAATTGTGCAGGTTCTTTCCCGGAGACGTAAAAACAATCCAGTCCTGATCGGTGAGCCTGGAGTGGGTAAAACAGCCATAGTGGAAGGCCTTGCCCAGAGGATCATTGAAGGGGATGTGTCCAGCGCGCTCAAGGACAGGCGGGTGATTGCCCTGGACATGGGAGCGCTGCTGGCTGGTGCCAAATTCCGGGGTGAATTTGAAGAACGCCTTAAAGCGGTTTTAAAAGAGGTGGAGCGGGCTGAAGGTGAAGTGGTCCTGTTTATCGATGAACTGCATACGGTTGTGGGTGCGGGCGCTGCCGAAGGGTCTGTGGATGCCTCCAACATGCTCAAGCCTGCGCTTGCCAGAGGAACCTTGCGGTGTGTGGGCGCAACCACGCTCAATGAATACAGAAAATACATTGAAAAGGATGCAGCGCTGGAGCGAAGGTTTCAGCCGGTTTTTGCCAAAGAACCCAGTGTGGCCGATACCATCTCTATTTTAAGAGGATTAAAAGAAAAATATGAAGTTCATCATGGGATACGGATTAAGGACTCAGCTATTGTAGCAGCAGCCACCCTTTCCAACCGGTATATTGCAGACCGGTTTTTGCCGGACAAGGCCGTAGATCTGATAGATGAATGTGCATCCCGGCTGAGAATTGAAATTGATTCCATGCCAGGCGCCATTGATGAGATTCTAAGAAAGATTACCCAGGCCCAGATTGAACGCCAGGCCCTGCTTAAGGAAAAGGACAATATCTCCCGGGACAGGCTGGACCGGCTTGAAAAAGAGATTGCTGCCATGAAAGACGAGGTGGCCCCGCTAAAACTTCAATGGGACAGTGAAAAACAATTGATTGGCAAGATCAGTGGCATTCGTGAAGAGATTGACCGGTTCCAGACCCAGGCCCATGTGGCTGAGCGAAACGGAGATCTGGCCCGGGTGGCCCAGATCAGGTACGGTACCATTGAGCAGCTGAAAAAGGATATAGAGACCCAGAAAAAAACATTGAGTGAACTTCAAAAAGACAAACGCATGCTCAAAGAAGATGTGGAAGAATCAGATGTGGCTGAAGTGGTTTCTTCCTGGACCGGTATTCCGGTATCCAAGATGCTCAAAGGTGAGCAGGAAAAACTGGTGCACATGGAAGATTATATTAAACAACGGGTGATCGGTCAGGAAAAAGCCATTGATGCTGTATCCAACGCAGTCCGGCGCGCCCGGTCCGGTCTCCAGCCTGAAGATCGGCCCATTGGCACCTTTATTTTCATGGGTCCGACCGGTGTGGGAAAGACAGAGCTTGCCAAATCCCTGGCTGAATTCATGTTTGACAGCGACCAGGCCATGATCCGGGTGGACATGTCTGAATATATGGAAAAACACTCTGTGGCAAGGCTGATTGGAGCGCCCCCGGGATATGTGGGATATGACGAGGGCGGTTTTTTAACTGAAGCGGTCCGACGACGACCCTATTCGGTGATTTTGTTTGACGAAATCGAAAAAGCCCATGCTGATGTGTTTAATGTTCTGCTCCAGGTATTGGATGATGGGCGGATGACCGACGGCCATGGCCGGACCGTTGATTTCAAGAACACCATTATCATCATGACCTCCAATGTGGGGTCGCGTTTTCTGCAGGAGGCCGGGATCGATCATCTTGAGGATGCAGATGTCACCCAGGCCATTGCCCATGCGTTAAAAGAAGCGTTCCGGCCGGAGTTTTTAAACCGAATCGATGAAATCATTACCTTCCATGCCTTGACACTTGAAAATATCCAGGCCATTGCCGATATCCAGATTAAGAAACTTAACCAGCGGCTGGCAGTGAAAAATCTTTCAATTGAACTAAATGACCAGGCCATGGCTTATATAGCTCAAAAAGGGTATGATCCGGTCTTTGGCGCTCGCCCGCTAAAACGGGTGATTCAGCAGGAGCTTGAGAATGTTTTGTCCCTGGCAATCTTAAAAGGAGAATTCAATCCCAATGACAGGATCCGGTTCCAAGTAAATGAAACCAATGATAAGCTCCAAATCAGCAGTCAGTCATAAGAGGAGGCGGTTAAAATTGGTCAATATAGTCCTTGATCTCTTTGTTTTGGGTCAGGAACCGGTACAGGGTTGCCCGGCCTACACCCAATACTCTGGCTGCTTTTGACTTATTGCCACCTGTTTTTTTAATGGCGTCCTTTACAGAGTGGATATCCAACTTGCCCCGGTCGGATAACAAGGGCTTTTCAATGGATGTTTCCTCGATCAGGCGCCTTATGTCTACCCCTTGAGTAAGTTCGGCAGGCAGGTCTGTGGGCATGATATAGGCCCCCCTGGACCGGACCACGGAAAACTGGATCACATTTTTAAGTTCCCTGACATTGCCGGGCCAGTGATAATCCAGCATCACTTCAAGGGAAGGACCGGCAAGCTGTGGGATGGTGTTTTTGCTTTCTGATTCAGCTTCCTTGAGAAAATGGGCGGCCAGAAGCGGGATGTCACTTTTTCGTTCCCGCAAAGGGGGCAGGTGGATAGGGATGACATTGAGCCGGTAGTAAAGATCTTCTCTGAAGGTTCCGTTTTTGACCGCATCTTTCAGATTTTTGTTGGTGGCACTGATAATTCTTACGTCCACAGACACTTTTTTTTCTCCGCCAACCTTTTCAAATGTGCCTTCCTGCAAAAACCGTAATATTTTAACCTGGGTGCTCAACGGCAGTTCTGCCACTTCATCTAAAAACAGGGTGCCTTTGTCAGCCAGTTCAAACCGGCCTTTTCTTTCTTTGATAGCACCGGTAAACGCCCCTTTGACATGACCGAACAGTTCGCTTTCCACAATGCCTTCGGGAATGGCGCCGCAATTGACCGGAACAAAGGCGCCATTGCCATAGGAGGAAATATCATGGATGGCCAGGGCCACCCGTTCTTTTCCGGTTCCAGTATCGCCTGAAACATGGACCGGGTAGTTGTAGAGCGCCACATCCCGGATCTGTCTGAAGATATCCTGCATGGTTTTATCTTTACCGATAATGCCGGCAAAATTGGACAGGTTTTCAGCCTTTAAAGACAGGTTGAAGGTATCGGTCACATCCTTGAAAGAGGCCAGGACCCCTTTAAAAGTCTCATTTTTTCCGATAATGGCCGATAGGGTCATTTCAAGCTGACGGGCGGCTCCATCTTTGGTAACAATATTTAACGGGTATTCTTTTGTATCAGTTGTAAATTTGGGCTGGTCACCACAAAATGAACATTTCCCGCCGCAAAAAGGAGATTGGAATACAATATGGCAATCCTTGCCCAGGACCTCTTCTTTGAGGTATCCGGTGATTTTTTCCGCTTCTTTGTTGAATACAGTGATAATCCTGTCCGGGGTGTGGGCAATAATGCCGAGCTTTAAATTGTCGAGAATCAGGTTGAGATTGTCGTGATCCAGTAGGCTGTCTGTCAAATCCGTCATAGTGTCATGTTCCAAATAGTTATCAATCAGTTTCAATGTCCCTTGGGACATTTATAATCCGAGTCTATTGAACAGGTAAATGACACATTTGTGTATCAGGTGCAATCTTTTTATTTTATTTTTTTTGTTCACAGGTGGTGGCTATAATATGGAACCTGTCCTGGAGTGCATGTTTCAGGACAGGTTCTGATAGTACAGATTAAAATTATTCTTGGGTAATACAGTCTTTGGGACAATTTTTTATGGCTTCGTGAATATCTTCATCAGAATAATCATCAAGGGCAAGGACCTCAACATAACCGGCATCGTTAACGGCAAATGCATGGGGAGCAAGCTCGGCGCAGATTCCGCACAAAATGCAGCAGCCAATGTCAACCATCGGTGGTTTCATAGAAGACAGGATTTCCATTTTTATTTAAAAAATCGGTTTAAAAGGCCTTGAAAGGCCATTCCATGCCGGGCCTCATCTTTACACATTTCATGAACCGTATCATGAATGGCATCATAGCCCAGTTCTTTTGCCCGGGTGGCAATCGCTTTTTTTCCTGCACAGGCACCATTTTCAGCCAATACTCTAACGGTCAGGTTGGCTTTGGTGTCTGCTTCAACCACTTCGCCTAACAGTTCAGCAAATTTGGCTGCATGGTCTGCTTCTTCAAATGCGATTCGTTTGTAGGCCAGTGCCACTTCCGGGTATCCTTCCCGGTCGGCCTGCCGGCTCATGGCAAGATACATGCCCACTTCTGTGCATTCGCCCATGAAATTGTCTTTTAAACCCTGAACGATTTCCGGATCAACCCCTTTTGCCACGCCAATGGTATGAGCGTCAGCCCATATCATATCCCCTTGCTGGGCAGCAAATTTGGACTGGGCTGCGCCACACTGGGGACATTTTTCCGGGGCCTGGGTACCTTCTTGGGAATAACCGCATACTGAACAAACATAAGTTTTCATTAAATAATCTCCTTTTTGGTTAAATTGTTAATTGAATTGTTCCACCAGCCTTTTTTTGCATGGGCATGCTTTTCTTTTTCAGCCAGGGCAAGCAGCCGATACCCGGAATCCAGAAGAATGCCGTAGAGGATGCCGCAATTGTCATCTTCCCGTTGCTCATATCCGGCCTGGGCAAGCTTGATCATCTCATGCGCAATCTTGATGGTTTTTGCAACATTGATGTCACATTGTTTTGTAAGCATGATGGTTTCGTTATCTCTTTTTAAGTTTTGCATAATCTGCCATTTTAAATTTCAGGATTTATAATTCAATAAATATGCCACGCAATGCGATCAGGCAAAAATTTTATTTTCTTCACAGGACAGGGCCATATCCATGATCCTGGACGGTGTAAAATTCCAGCCATTAAAAATAAGGACCATCTGGTCATCGTGAATGATGCTTTCAGGTACAAACCTGCAATCAAAATGTTGGGAATTGATAAGCGCCCGAATTGCATACGCTTTTTTAACAGGATCTTGGGAGTGCAGATGGCTGAATAACAACCCTTTGGTGGTGGTGTCCAAAGCATCGGGGTACGCCTCAAGATAGGTTCCGATCCCCCAGATAACCCCTTGCTGAAGCATTTCGTGTTCTATAAAATTTGCCCTGGGATCAAGATAGGAAAATAGGATGGATTTAAACTCCATGGCAAGTTTTGGGCTGTGAAAGAGGATTTCTCCCATGGCTTCGGGTGATCCCCATCCAATCCCGCCGGATTCGTCATTCAGATTCCACATGATCCGCCGAAGAACAATCCTGGCTTTTTCAATCTTGGCTCTGGCTATTCGACCGCCCAGAACACCCATGGCAGCAGTTGCACGAAATTTAATCAAATCATTGTGATGATAAAAATGTGAAAAAAGATGTCCGATCAATTGTTCGTCCGGGATTTTTTCCAGCAAGATCATTGCTGATTCCCGGCGTGTGCTTTCAAGGATTTCTCCCACCAGTTTTTTTGTCTGTCGTCCATAGGGTTTTTTCATGATGGACCCCTTAT
>JBDRPM010000002.1:0-8904 GCA_043827005.1 Pseudomonadota bacterium
AATTTTGTAGATATTCGCTTTGTCAAAGTGATCGCGTTTGATTGACAAATTTATCAAAATTGATAATAATTTCATTCTTTTAAATTCAGGTCATAAATGATTTGTGACCCCTTATTAGGATGTAAGAATAGTGACGAACAACAGCTCAGAGACTGATCCGGATATAATTGACCCATATCATATTGATACCCATAAGAAAGTTTTAAAACAGGATGATGAAAAGACCTCTCAAACGCTGAGCGCTATTATTGACTGTATTCCTGTGCTGGAACAGATTGTCGAACAATCTGAACTGCTGGCGCTTTTACCGGAGTCTGACCGGGTTGCCCTGATCATGGCGGCAGGGAAAATATCCCGGCCTGACAGCAAAGAGATTAAAAAGCGGAACAAAGACAAAAGAGCGCAAAAGCAACAGGCCATCAGAGAAAAAGAACGGCGGCTTAGGGCAGGTACTGGTATTCGCAAGGCACGGGAAGCCAGTGTGTTCAGCGCACCCCGACAGATTGCGGTTGGTGGTGAACAGCCGCAAGCGCAGGCTTCTGGAAAAACGCTTGAAACGCCGCGCAATTGTTATGTGTGCAAGGCTGAGTTTAAGCAGCTGCATCATTTTTATGACACCATGTGCCCGGAATGTGCCGAGTTTAACTATCAAAAACGGTTCCAGACCGCTCCGCTGAACGGGCAGGTGGCCCTGATCACAGGGTCCAGGCTTAAAATCGGGTACCAGGCCACCTTGATGATGCTCAGGGCCGGGGCAACCGTAATTGCCACCACCCGGTTTCCCAAGGATTCAGCGTTACGGTTTTCCAAAGAGTCTGATTTTGGTGAATGGGGTCACAGGCTTCAGGTTTACGGGCTGGATCTTCGCCATACCCCGAGTGTGGAGTTGTTTTGCGATTATATCAGGCAGCATTACAAACGTCTGGATCTTTTGATCAACAATGCCGCCCAGACGGTTCGCCGGCCACCCGGCTTTTATGCCCATCTCATGGAAAATGAACAAAAAACCATCAGTCAGATGCCGGAACAGGCCCGGCTTTTGCTGGGTCAATACCAGACCTGTATTTCCCAGCTGGAATATGGGCAGTCTGAAAATGTGGGCATGGAAAAAGCCCTGCCTGTGACCTGGAACGGGGCCGCACCTGGTGTGGGATTGCGCATGTCTGCCCAGTTGTCCCAGATTCCGTATTCCTATGATCATTCCCTGGATGTGCCCCAGGTTTTTCCGGTTGGAAAACTGGATGCCGACCTTCAGCAGATGGATCTGAGAAAAACCAACTCCTGGCGGTTGAAGATCGGTGAGATTCAGACTTCTGAAATGCTGGAGATTCAACTGGTCAATTCCGTAGCCCCTTTTGTTTTGTGCAACCGGCTGGCTGATCTGATGAAGCTGGAGTTTACCGGGCAGAAACATATTGTGAATGTGTCTGCCATGGAAGGAAAGTTTTTGCGGTTTAAAAAAGACAGTCGCCATCCCCATACCAATATGGCCAAGGCTGCCTTGAACATGATGACCCATACAGCTGCAGGCGATCTGGAAAAATACGGTATTTATATGAATGCCGTGGATACGGGCTGGGTCACGGATGAAGATCCGGCCATCCTGGCCAGACTCAAACAGGAACGGCATGATTTTCAGCCACCGCTTGATATTGTGGACGGAGCGGCCAGGGTCTGTGATCCGTTTTTTCACGGTATTTTAACCGGCAGGCACTGGTGCGGGAAATTTTTAAAGGATTATTTTCCCATTGACTGGTAACACTGATGAAAAAACAACACGGTCCTGAATGGGACTTTATTCGAAAAGCTATTCAAAACGGGACTCATCCGGCACCGCCTGCACAGGATCTGTTTGATCCCACCAGTGTTATGGCATTGTTTTTGATTGAACAAAAAATAAAACTGTTGTTTATTCAAAAAGCCGATGTCAAGGGTTACCCCTGGGCCAACCAGATGGCGTTTCCCGGCGGTCACAAAGACAAGGCCGATCAGACCACCCGGCAGACTGCGTTGCGGGAGCTTGAAGAAGAGCTGGGGATTGTGTCTGAGAATGTTGACGTGCTCGGTTCAATAGGACATTTTCAAACCTTGAACAACAAGAGCATTGAAGCCTGGGCCGGAATCTGGAATCTCAAAGATACCATTGTTCCGGATGGGTATGAAATCTCCCGGGTGTTTAAAATTCCCCTGGAATATCTGATTGATGTGCACACAAGCAATCAATATCATGTTCAGGAACCTGCGTTTATGCGCCTGATATATCCGTATGAAGACGTTCTGATATGGGGTGTAACAGCCAAAATCCTGCGCCACCTGATTAATTTGATATTAAAAAATTGAAAGATTTTTTAGCTGTTTTTTGATCGTCGCCGGAGCCTTAAAAAGACTTTGACCGCAATGAAAGAACTGAATCCTGCCAGAAAAGAGGGGAACCATACATGTTTTTGAAAGGCTGGTGTGTTCAATCCTGTGAAAATACCTGAAAGCGCAAATGCAAAGACAAGCAGCAGGAAGATGATTAAGCCCCAGCAGGTGAAATTGGAATCATACCAGGGTGTTATGGGTTTTCTAAAGAAAGGATTCTGGTCTAATTGCATTTGTAATTCCCAGTGGTTGAATATAAAACCACAATATATAGATTTTTATCCTTGACAAACAACAATATGTTGACTAAATCTAAATACACAATGCGTTTGGTAATCTTTTGACAGGCTTCCCAGTGCTTACAGAAGATATGTTAATTTTAATCAGATTTCAAGAGGTGGGACCATGTTTGAGCAAATTAAAAAACGGGATGGAAGAGTATCTGAATTCGATCCATCAAAAATCACCAGTGCAATTGAAAAAGCAGGTGAGGCAAGTGGAGAATTTAATGGCCGGGAAGCAAAAAAGTTGACCATGAAAGTGCTCACCATGGCAAGAGATATGCGTCTGGGGCCCATTCCTGAAGTCGAGGAAATCCAGGATATTGTGGAAAGAGTATTGTTAGACTCCCCGTATTATAAAACCGCCAAAGCCTATATTATTTATCGGGAGCAGCATAATCAGATTCGAAAGATTGCCATTAAAGAAAATGTGGATCTGATGGAATCCTATATCCGGCGCATGGACTGGAAAGTCAAAGAAAATTCCAATATGAGTTATTCTCTCCAGGGATTGAACAATTATATTTCTTCGGATATTACAGCAGAGTACTGGCTGAACAAAATTTATCCGCCGGAAGTCAGGGCTGCGCATTATAGCGGGGATCTTCATATCCATGACTTAAGCCTTTTGTCTGTTTATTGTGTGGGATGGGATCTGCAAGACTTGCTGCTTGAAGGATTTAAAGGGGTTGCCGGAAAAGTGGAATCTTCTCCGCCCAAACATTTCAGGAGCGCTCTGGGTCAGGTGGTGAATTTCTTTTACACCCTGCAGGGCGAAGCTGCCGGTGCCCAGGCCATGTCCAATTTTGATACGCTTCTGGCCCCGTTTATCTGGGAAGACAAATTGAGCTATAAACAGGTTAAACAGGCGCTTCAGGAGTTTGTTTTTAATATCAATATCCCGACACGGGTTGGGTTTCAGACGCCGTTTACCAACATCACCATGGATCTGGTTGTACCGTCCACCTTGAAAAATTCACCCATCATTATTGGCGGGGAATACAGAGCACAGACCTATGACGGATTCCAGGCTGAAATGGATATCCTCAATGCTGCCTTTGCCGAAGTGATGATGGAAGGCGATGCCAAGGGCCGGGTTTTTACCTTCCCGATTCCGACCTATAATATTACTGAGGATTTTGACTGGTCAAACCCCAATCTTGAAAATATCTGGAAGATGACCGGTAAATACGGCATCCCCTATTTTTCAAATTTTGTCAATTCTGACATGGACCCGGAAGATGCCCGTTCCATGTGTTGCCGATTAAGACTGGACAATCGGGAATTGAGAAAAAGAGGCGGTGGTCTGTTTGGGGCCAATCCCTTGACCGGATCCATTGGCGTGGTCACCATGAATCTGCCCAGAATCGGCTATCTGGCCAAAGATGAAGCAGACTTTCTGGATCGCCTGGATGTGCTGATCAAGCTTTCTGCAGAATCTTTGAGCATCAAACGTAAGATTCTTGAAAAATTCACAGAGGGTGATCTGTATCCATATTCAAAATTTTATTTGCGGAAAATTAAAGAAAGCACCGGTGTTTACTGGCGGAATCATTTTTCCACCATTGGAATTTTAGGAATGAATGAAGCCTGTCTCAATCTTTTTGGCCAGGGCATTCATACCACAGAGGGTCAGGCGTTTGCCATCCGGGTCATGGACCATATTAGAAGCAGAATCGAAAAATTGCAGGAAGTGACTGATGAAATTTTTAACCTGGAAGCCACACCAGCCGAAGGCACCACCTATCGGTTTGCCAGCAAGGATAAAGCCAAGTATGAAAATATTATCTGTGCCAATGAAGCAGAATATAAAGCCGGCAGCGACCCATTCTATACCAACTCCACCCATTTGCCGGTGAATTATACCGATGATATCTTTGAAGCATTAGAGCTTCAGGACCCGCTCCAGACCAAGTATACCGGCGGAACGGTTCAGCATCTGTTCCTGGGCGAAGAAGTGACAGATATTGAAGTGGTTAAAAATTTAGTGGACAAGGTTTCCCGTTCCTTTAAACTGCCTTATTTTACATTGACTCCGACCTTCAGTGTATGCCCGTCCCATGGATATCTGGCAGGGGAGCAGAAAAAATGTAACACCTGTGATGCAGATACTGAAGTGTATTCAAGGGTGGTGGGGTATTTGCGGCCAGTCGGGCAATGGAACAATGGAAAGCAGACAGAGTTTTGTATGAGAAAAACATTTAACGTGGCATAGCAGATAAAGGCAACTCATGATTATCGGCGGGTTTCAGAAAAATTCTCTGATTGACTTTCCCGAAACCATTGCCTGTATTATTTTCACCCAGGGGTGTAACTTTTTTTGCCCCTACTGCCATAACCCGGATCTTGTAGCCGGCCCTCAAAAGGGGGCCGGCTCTCTTTTTGATCAGGACAAAATTTTTGATTTTTTAGAGAAACGAAAAGGGTTGCTGGAAGGCGTGGTGATTACCGGCGGTGAACCGACCCTGCAGGCTGATCTGGTTTTGTTTTGTTCCATTGTCAAACAGATGGGGTATAAGGTTAAACTGGACAGCAATGGCAGTCGGCCAAAGATTCTTGAAAAATTGTTACAGGAGGATCTGGTGGATTTTATCTCCATGGATATTAAAACCAGCCTGGATAATTACGCTCTTGTGGTATCTGAAAAATTTGAAACCCAAAAGATACAGGACAGTGTCCGGTTGCTGATGGAAAAAGCACCAGCCTATGAGTTCCGGACCACCTGCAGCAAGCCGTTTATTACGCCTGAAAAGTTAGAAAAAATCGCCAGGATGGTCAAAGGAGCTTCCCGCTATGTCCTGGCAAAATGTTCGCGAAATGTAAAAATGCTTGATTCAGACTTTATAAAATCGGATAATCATTTTTTCTCAGACCAGGAGATGAACGAACTCAAAATGATTATTGATCCATATGTTGGCACAACCGTGGTTCGATAAGCAGACCCACAAAGAATAGATAAGAGGAAGCTGTTATGGAAGCCGCCCTTGTAACCGCTGTTGTTGACCTGGAAGCCATTGGGAAAAATGTGTCAACACTGAATGCGCTGACTCCGGCCGGAACACAATTTATGGCCGTGGTCAAAGCAGATGGATACGGGCATGGGGCTGTGCCAGTGGCGAAAAAGGCAATAGCAAGCGGTGCAACCTGGCTGGGCGTGGCCAGACTGCACGAAGCCATTGATCTTCGTAATGCCGGTATTATTGCTCCGATCCTGGTGTTCGGGTATGTCCATCCATCGTATGTGGGACGGGCCATTGATTTGAACATCACCCTTTCCGTGTATGATCTGGATATGGCCAATGCGCTTTGTGCACAGGCAAGAAAATACAGCCGGAAACTGAACATCCATCTGAAGGTGGATACCGGCATGGGTCGTATGGGAATGATCATAAACGATTCTCTGGATACAGCAGCACGACATCAGGTACTGACAGATATTGAGCAAATTGCAGATTTGCCTGGCATGCAGGTTGAAGGCATTTATACCCATTTTGCCGGAGCCGATCACAAAGACAGGGCATATACCCTTAAGCAGATAGCGTTGTTTGAATCCCTGCTGTCTGATTTAAAAGAACGGGGTGTTCAGATTCAGATCCGCCATGCTGCCAATTCTGCCGGGATTATGGAATATCCGCAATCCCATTTTGATATGGTCAGGGCCGGGATCGCAATTTATGGCTTATACCCGTCCAGTGAAGTGGATCAAACAAAAATCAGACTTAAGCCGGCCATGACCCTGACCAGTATGGTCACGGCTGTCCGGGCGGTTCCCAAAGGGTTTAAAATCAGTTACGGCATGACCTATGAAACGCCTGAGCCCACAATTTTAGCGTCTGTGCCCATTGGATATGCAGATGGGTTTTCGCGCCTGTTTTCTTCCAACGGGTGGATGCTGGTAAGGGGTAAAAGAGCGCCGATTGTGGGCCGGGTCTGCATGGATCAGACCATGATTGATGTGGGAAACATTCCTGAAGTTCAGGCAGGAGACCCGGTGGTGATTTTCGGGTGTCAAGACCAGGAAACGTTAAGCGCAGACGAGCTGGCCCTTCGGGTCGGAACCATTAATTATGAAATTGTTTCTGCCTTAACGCCCCGGGTTCATCGAATTTATTCAGACTCCTGATCCGGATAGATCATTTTACCGGTATAAGACAGGTCATACCCCCCGTATTCTTTTGCTGCCGCCTGAATCACTTTTCCTTTTAACAGGGATAAAAAGTACTGGATGCCCTGGTCAAAAAACCTTGCTTTATTGATCAACAGGTCAAATCGTTCCCAGCAGATGGGAATAAAATCAAGCCCCAGAAGATTGGCCACGGCCCGAATGCCGGGACCGGCGTCAGCCTGGTTGGTTAAAAGAGTCAATCCCACGTCCATGTGTCGGGACAGGCAATGGTTATATCCTGCAATGGATTCACCCTTGATGCCGCATGCCTTTAACTGCTGATCAAATAGTTGCCGGGTTCCAGTGCCCAGGGATCGGTTGACGATCCTTATATGAGGTTTTCCAAGGTCTTTTACAGTGGCAATTTTTTTAGGATTTTGTTTTTGAAGAAGAATGCCTTGCTCTCTTAAACAAAAGTTCACCACAGCCGGCATTTGTTTCATTTGATCTTTTAAAAACGGAAAATTATAGTCTTGATTGTCGGCAAGCATGTGGCTTGCAGCAATATGACATCGATTTTTTTTCAAGGCATTTAACCCGCCCATGGAACCGGCCATTCCAAACATGGCCATGTGATCATCATGCTTTAGGTTAAAGGTTGAAATCATTTTATCCAACAGCAGGTCATTGCTGCCGGCAATGAGGACCAGGCCATGATAGGGTGGCAGCGATGCCAGTTGCGGATAATTCTGGGTGCCGGATTCGATCCATTGAAGGACCAAAGATTTGGGAAAGAGCCATTTGCCGGTTATTTTTGAAGCGGGCAGACCTTTTTCCGCAATCAGGGAATAGATCATTTTTTCATTTACATTTAAGAATTTTGCCACTTCTTTGGTTGACAGCATCTCGTCCATGGGTCGTCTTACTCCTGTGTTGAACAATTAAATTTTTTCAATCAATCAGCCTGTCAAAAGTCAGTTGGGATGAAATAATATGAGCTTCCAACGCCGGCATGCCGATGAGGGAAGAAGATGAATATGGAATTTTTTGAACAAGAACTGATGGAAATGCGGTTTTAATGGATTTTTTTCCAGGATCTTCTTTTTTACGATCATTTAAGATCAATGCCTTTAATCTGATGGACAGCACATTCAGTTGTTCGATGATCCGCCGGGTTTCGGCAACAGAAAGGATATCATCGTTGAGAACAGCAAAAAATTTAGATTTGGCCGAATCTTCAAAAACAGTTTTCAAGGCCTGATACTCGGCTTTGATCTCCCGGATACGGTTTAATACCTTATCCCTTTCAAATTCTTTTCCTGCGATCTTGATTCTTGAAACGATTTCTTTTCGTTTATAAATTTCCATGCGCAGTTTTTCAAGCTGATCAATCCAGGTCAACGACAGGGTCGGCAAATTGAAAAATCTTAATGAAAGGGCTGTGGGCGGCATATCGATTACCAGGTAATCATAGTCCTGGTATCGTGCCTGAAGATCCATGAATGCCGTTACCAGGGCATATTCTTCCATGCCGGGTGAAAATTTTAAAATATCAAAATAATTGTCCAGATTGAACGCTGTCAGGTAGGTATAGCTGGCCTTGACCTTTTGGGCGGTTTTTAAAAGATAGCGCTTGATCTCCTTGTCCCGATCCACCTGGAGGACCTCCAGGCATGGTCCCATTGTACAGGCTTTGTTGGAAAATCGGGCCTGGAAAATATCAGACTGGTTGTGGGCATCGTCAAAAGAGGCAAGAAGCACTTTTTTCCCTTGCTCTTTTAATACCAGGGACAATAATGCGGATGCTGTGGATTTCCCAGTCCCCCCTTTGCCCAGAAAAAACAATGTTTGAAGGTTTCCCATGATTTTTATCCTATATCAAACACGGAAAATAACCGGGATAATGGCTCATTGGCCGTGTCAACCCGTTCGAGCAATAGGACCAGGTCTTTTTCCATCAACGGAAGAAGGTCCATGCAGATCTGTACTGGCGGGGACGGCATGCCGATAAATGTTCCCTGCACCAGAACAGCAAAAATATATTCCAGTTCTTCCAGCTCTGCCTCGATACTGACCACCGCCTTATTCCGTGCAACTTCATCAGCGATCAGCCACGCATTTTTCAGGCGGTGTTTAAGGTTGTTGATAATTTGA
>JBDRPM010000003.1:0-4145 GCA_043827005.1 Pseudomonadota bacterium
GAAACCGTTCCCCATTTGCGCAAAAGCATTTTATATAAAAATCCATCCTGGGTGATCACCCAGGGCATGACCCGCATGAGCGCCCCGACGGGTGCAGTTAAAATCCCCGGTACAAACGGGGGCTGAAACTGAACCCATTTATTACAGATCTGGCTTAAACGTTTGATTTCATCCGGGTTATGGGGAACAATCCGTTGGGTGCCGGCCAATACCAGGGCTTTGAGTTTTTTAGACCCCATGACCGCGCCGAGACCTGATCTTGCTGCCATACGACCCTTGTCTGTTGACACCCCTGAAATCAGGGACATGTTTTCTCCTGCCTGACCAATACAGGCCACCCGGACATTTTTATTCTCACTGGTTTGAACCAGAAAGGTTTCCGTCTCTACTGCATCCTTGCCCCACACCTGGGCCGCATCTCTGAGTTCAGCTGTATTGTCATCAACATATAAATACACGGGTGCAGGGCTGATACCCTTAAAAAAGATACCATCCACGCCACAGCGCTTGATGGCCGGAGAAAAACTGCCCCCGCAATTGGCTTCGCCCCAGCCCCGGGTCAACGGAGATTTTCCTGTCACCATCCAGCGGCCGGAAAAAAGCGAGCCTGTGCCGGTCAAAAGTCCGGACACAAATCCCAACACATTATCCGGGCCCAGGGGATCAGCACCTGCCGGTATTCGATGATACAGCAGGTGCGCGGCCAGTCCCATACCGGACAGGAATGATTCATAGACAGCATCGGCAATGGTTTCGATCTGGATATGGCCTGTGGACAGATCCACCATCATAATTTTTCCCATATATCCTTTACGCATTTTTTTCATAAAGGGGTCTCCTTATCCTTTTCTTATTTTAGAGATATCCAGGGGAACGCCTTCCCATGCTGCCTGGGCCACCATGAGCCAGTCCTCATAATCCACATCCTCGGGATTGTAAAACACTGCACCATCTCCCAGAGCTGTCTTTGCAATCTCGGGCAGTATGGACTCAGGAACCAATGCATGGCCATCTGTGTCTTTTAACTCTTTAAGACAGGTGGCATGGGCACCATTTGTTGCCTGACGCAGGTCCTGGTTGAATTTTTGAATGCAGGCAATGGCGGCAAGGGCTCTGTCTGCCCCAGGGGTTTGCGCATAAATTTGAGCACCAGCCAGGGGGAAAAGAAGTTCTGCAATCCGGTCTTTTACCTTATGCAGGTTATATTCCAGTCCATAGGGCAGCAAAATGGCCATGCAATTGCCGTGGGGAACATGACAGACCGATCCCACAGAGTGTCCCAAAGCATGGACCATGCCCACCATGGAGTTGGAAAATGAAATCCCGGCCATGGCAGCAGCTGTGGCAAGGGCCAGACGGCCATCCTTATCTTCGGGATGTTCGATCACAGAAAAAAGATGACGTCTGATCATACGGATGGCTTCGCCAGCATGGGCATCACTCAAGGGGTTTTTACTGAGCATGACGCACGCCTCTACCGAATGGGCCATCGCATCCATGGCCGTGGCCGCCGTGATGCGGGCAGGCAGGGTCAAGGTCATTCTTGAATCGATGATGGCAATATCAGGCAGTAAAAAAACAGATGCAAACGCCATTTTACGGTTTTTTTCATGATCGGCAATCACAGCAACCATCGTCACTTCAGATCCGGTTCCAGCTGTTGTCGGTACTGCAATCAATGGTTTGAGTTTGCGTTTTAAGGCCCCGGCTCCGGTAAACTGCATCAAATCATCGGCCTTTTCAGAAACAAGAATGTTTATCCCCTTGGCTGTATCCAGAACCGATCCCCCGCCCACTGCAATAATGGCGTCGCAATTGGTTTCATTATACACCCTGGCCAGGCGGTTAACCACATTAAGATCTGAATCCGGGGGAACGCCATCTTCTATGCGTTTAATAAAAAGCCTGTCCTTGACCGCATCGACCACAATATCCACAAGACCGGCAGCTTTCACGCCTTTGTCTGTCAGAATCATGGGGTTTTTCGCTCCCATGGATAACAAAAGCTTTGGAATTTTTTCCAGGGCATCGTGGCCTGCAATGATATTTACGCGGCAGCAGAATTCATAATAATCCGGTATATACACGATATCCTCCTTTTAATCCTGGGTTATGGGCTGACCGTCAAGGGAATGGGCCAGAACAGCTTTGATTTTATCCGGGTCAACTCCCGGGATGTCCGATGCAATGGCCTGATCCGCCGAACCAAGGGTTTCCTGCAAAAGTGCAAGCATGGGCTTAGTCATACCCAGTTCTGTCAGGGTTCGGGGAGTGACACCCGCTGAAAACCGGTACAGTGTATTCAGAATGCTGCGCAATTTTTGAATTGCCGCATCAGGCTGCTGCAGAACCGGTACAGCACTGAACTCATCCTGGCCCGAAAGGGGCAACAGCAGCTGACCCAGATTCGGGGTGTTTCCTTCAAAAATTTGTAATACCCATGGCAGAATGATTGCCATGGCATGACCCGGCAAGGCTTGACATGTTTTAGCAATTTCCCGGCCCAGATGGAAACTGATCGCGGGTTTGCAATTGGTCAGAAGAACCCCGGTCATAACCGACGCATGGACCAGTCCTGCCAGATGGTGCTGATCGGTTTTGCAGTTGGAAATGCTGCTCGCTTCTGACGCGCTACCCTGGCCAATCAATGGAAACAGATTGTCCATGAAAAGACCGATACCAGTGGCGGCATAGGCTCTGGCTGGTGGATTTTTCGAGAGAACAAAACTTTCGCAGCACACTGATAGACTTGTTAGGGCTGCAGGAATAAGATCGCCCAAGGTTTGCCGGGACAATATTGTTTTATCAATGAGCACCAGATCAGGCGCCAGGCAGGGCAGGTCAAACCGCTGACCGTTAAACCGTGCGATGCCAGAGGTTTCCATACCGGTCCCGACATGGGTGGGCAGATAGGCAAAGGGCATTAGCGGTTTTATGGCTAAGGTGCGATCAATTCCTTTTATCAGGGTGTCCGGACCAAAAGACACAGCCATATTCAATGCCTTGGCCAGATCCGCCACTGGTCCGGCACCCAGGGCAATGATACTGTCAAAGCCTTTATTTATGAATGTTTGATAAAAATCTTTGAGCATATCCATATCAGGTTCTCTGTCCTGGCTCATAGCAGGACAGATGCCAAGGGTCATTTCAGATTCCTTGAACGCCCGGATCAATGGCCTGGTGCAATCGGCCCGGGCCGATTGAGCGTCTTGAACAACAAACGGCTTGTGTGCCCCCATACTCGACAGATCAAAGGGAAGGTGGTCCAGGGCGTTGATGCCAAAAGCGATTTTACTCCGGCATAAAAAGCTAAAACTTGATGCAGTCATACCATATCTCTCCTTTTTTTATATTCCGATAATGGTTCTGATCAAAACCATTGCCCGGTCCAGGGTATGGCGTTTAAATGACCACCTGGGATATCGTTTGATGGCCAGTTTTGCAATAAATTTGGGCAACAGATAGACCTGAACAATATCCAGAACCCTGACCGCTGCACACGCATGGGGGACATCCCCACTGACCAGCATCCGGTCCCTTGAATTGGCAATTGGTGTGCTCTCCATAAACGACAGGAGAACAAAAAACAGGGATATGCTTTTTAATGTGATTTCAAGATCAACCGAATGCTTTTCAATATCAGATCCCAGATATTTGACCTTTCCATTGCTCTCTTTTCCCACAATCATATACGGCCCATGGGGAAACGCACCAAGAGAAAAGGTGTAGTTGTCCGGCATACTATCAAATTCTTTTTTTACCTGTTCATCCACGCGGGACGCTGCCTGTATGGCTCGACCCAGAAACCAGAGCATGATACCCAGGTAGATCCGCTGGAAAAGTTTTCTTCCCGGTTTGATTTCGATAAACGCTTCCATGATCCTCCTGCTTTAAATGGTCTGATATAGAATTTGCCAAAATTGCTGTATATGTACGAAGAGTTCAGTCGGCCAATCGACTGACTAAAATTTAAACCCTTTTCAATCAACACGTCAAGTCTTTTTTAAATAGTGTCTGACCGAAAACCTGAAAATTTTTTCGAGTACAAGGCGGGCGAGAATTTTAACCGGAGGAATACATTGAGTATTTTGAGGATTAAAATTTGCAGCCCAACGCAGTAATCGGGAAAATTGGCGGTTTTCGGT
>JBDRPM010000004.1:0-47298 GCA_043827005.1 Pseudomonadota bacterium
CGGACCCCAACCCGTGATACGGCAAAAGACCTTTTGCCGTATATGAGACAAGACTGGGGTTGCGGATATTGGATATACCAGCCCTGATTGTTTCCACTGACAGGTTGTCCGGCAAATGCCCCGGACTGATAATTTCTATCCGGTCGTCAAAGATAAACAGCCGGATCGGCGCACTGACCAGGTAATCCCTGTGCACCAGGGCATTGACCAGCAACTCTTCAAACACGGTTTCAGAAATTTCCGGGGTTCCCGGCATATTGACCCCGCGGCCTGCCTGAATCTTATGCAGATTGCGCATGATAAAGGCCAGGGCGTTTTCAAACATCTTTGGCAGCGGACCGGAAAAATCTTCGGTATCCAGATAATCCGACAAATGGATCTTTTTCCCCGGATACTGGATGGCTTTAATAACGAACTGGGGGGCGATCCATTCGGGTTGTTCGGAAAAAAGCAGCACCCCGGCAAGGGTTAACACGCCCTCATCCGCAGCCAGGTTCATGTTTTTCAACAGTCGCAACAGGTCATCGGAAGACTCCGGGAAATCCTGTTTGTAAACATCCCTTAGAAAATCACGAAACCGGATACGGTCCAGTTTTTCAATCCCTGCCGTGGAGGGCAGACCGTCGGCATGGAATTGACCCGACATCTGGAACAGCCGCCGCAGTTCTTCTTTGGAATTAATCCTTCGTTTGTCCGCACCGCATTTGAGCCAGATTACCCCGTTCTTGTCAAAATAGGGTTTGTCCAGACCTTTTGGAATAGCAAGGACAATCACAATTTTGCTATCAGAAAGTACCACGTTTTCTGTGCGGACGTGCAAAGGGCTTTTCACATGCTGGCTGGCCGCATTACTGATTATCTGGTTGATCCGGGCCACATCTGCATGGGCCAATCCCGGGATTGAGCCGTCGTCATGAACCCCGATCAGGATGGACCCGCCTTCTGAATTGGCAAAGGCTGCCATTTCAGAAGCCAGGGAATCGGTGTTCCAGATATCGGCCTTGAACTGGCATGTGCTGTCCTCGCCTTTTTTAACTATAGCAATGAGTTGTTTTTTATTCATGATTTCAACGCATCCTGTATGGTCCTAACCTTGGATACTGTTCAGGGTTTCAATATGGTTTCTCACCGGATGGCTGGGATTGTAAAGCCGGTTGATATCATTTGAAACCATTTCATTTCCTAAGATTGATATCCTTTATCAATGATATTTTCAAGGCGCATGTTGATTTAAAATTTGGAATAACATCTGCGGCTTGCCGCATGTTTTTGTTTTAACTCGCTCAGTTCATTGTTCAAAAAACCTGGGTGTTTTCATGATTGCCCCAATACCTGCATGATTTTTCCGGGTTCAACAATTTTTATCCGGTCAGGTTTTGTCTGGTTTGTGCGGCCGGCTGTTTTTAATATGGAGTCTTTGATTTTCAATGGCTTATCGGTCACAATAATGATAAACACCGGAATCCTGGCCTGATCAAACAACTGGATGATTTCTTGATGGGCTGATGTCCAGTCCAGAAAAACACAGATAGACCCGGAAAATTGTTTGATGTTGGCTGTTAAAACCGGGATCAGATCCTGGATGGATTTATCTTTGCAGGGCTGGACACAGGCCATGATTTCAAGCATTTTTTCTGAACGGGAAAGCCCCCTGCCCGTTGAAAAAGAATAGAGTTGATTGCCCACAAACATCAGGTCCAGAATGGACTCATGGGTCTGCATGGAATAGATATACGAGGATGCAATACTGACAGCCTGTTCAAACAGGATTTCGTTTTCCGAATTTAAAAAGGTATCCAGAATCAGGGCGTGGCGAACAAAATATTCATCTTCAAATTCTTTGATGACCAGTTCACTGGTTTTGGCAAAGCTTCTCCAGTGGATGTTTTTTAAAGGATCTCCGGGCCTGTACTGACGCAAAGACATAAACTCATTTGAATTTCCAATGGAGGATGCCAGGCTGATGCCGCCGGGCTGATATTGTCTTGTGGAAAAAAGATTGGGGGGTCTGAGCTGATATCGTTTGGGCAGAACCAGCAGTTTCTGGTATTTTTCAATGTGGCACAACCGGTTGAACAACCCTAAGGCATCGGGCCGGGCAAAGGCAAACCCGGAAAAATGGATATATCCGCGATGGTGGGCAAGCGTCTTTATTTTTACCCGGACGGTCTCACCCCCAGGCAGGTCAGGCAATTTAACCGGAGAAAACCGTGCTTTTTCCTGTTTTTGGATCAGCCATGTCCATCGGTAGTACAAGGTCTTTTTGTCCCAGGCATTGCGCTGGTTTTCATAGGGTTCGGCATGGGTCAATAACGTGTTCAAAGACGGACGGGGGTCTTTGATCGTCTCATACACCATCAAACCGTTCTGTGCTTTTTTTGACAAATTGGTCAGTTCGATTTCGTAAACCAGGGGGTGATCAACTGTTACAAAATCCGGAAGGATGCGAATGGCCTCTATTTTTATTGTAAACGGAATAATGCAGAGAATAAGCGAGGTGACTGCCAAAGAACATCCAAGTGCCAGGACCTGATAAATAAGCGTTCTGAACGTATTGAACCCAAAGATTCCTGACAGAATAACCGCTGTAATGACCAGTGCGCCGGCAGGTGTTACATGACGGTTGCGCCAAAGTCTTAAGTTGAAAAAAAAACAATAGGATCGATATAAAAAGCGTTCCAGCATGGTGATGTTACACTGGTACGGGAATGGAGGTTAAGATTTCTTTGACAATGCTTTGGGCGGTTAATCCTGAAAACCTGGACTGGGGATCGAGCACCAGTCTGTGGGCAATAACACTGACAGCAATCTCCTGGATGTGATCCGGCAGGACAAAGCCCTGGTTGTCAAAGAGTGCCAGGGCACAGGCTGTTTTCATCATGGCAATGGAGGCCCTTGGGCTTGCCCCCAGCATTACGCCAGGTTTTTGTCGGGTTTGATTGACCAGACAAACAATATATTCCTGCAGATCGCTGGAAATAAACACCTGACTGGTAAGGCGTTGAAGTTTTAAAAAATCGTCCAGGGTGATACAGGGGGTCATTGAATGAATGGGATGGCGTTGTTTCTGGCCGGACATCACAGTCAGTTCATCCTCCATGGATATGTATCCCAGTTTAAGCTGCATGCAGAACCGGTCCATCTGGGCCTCGGGAAGCGGATATGTCCCCCTTGATTCAATCGGGTTCTGGGTGGCAATCACAAAAAACAGATTTTCAAGATTTAACAGGTTGCCATCAATGCTGACCTGGTTTTCTGCCATGGATTCCAATAAAGCAGATTGTGTTCTGGGTGAAGCCCGGTTGATTTCGTCGGCCAGAAGAATATTGGTGAACACGGGTCCTTTGTGAAGTTTGAAAATATTCTGGGAGGGATTAAAAATGGAGACCCCAAGAATGTCTGACGGTAACAGGTCTGGTGTAAATTGAATCCGTTTAAAATCTGCATCAATACTTTTTGCCAGAGCCTTGGCCAGGGTGGTTTTCCCGGTGCCGGGATTGTCTTCTAACAGGATGTGTCCACCACTGGCAAAAGCGGCCAGAATGGTTCGGATCGTATTTTTCTGACCTTTGATGACCTTTTCAATATTGTCAGACAACCGGTTGAAAATTTCATGGGCCCAGAGGATATCGGATTCGTCCATTCTATCTTCCTTTGAATTTAGATGTGCCAGGGTTTAAACCCAGAGTTTAAATTGTGATGAATGGATTTAAATTATCATGTTTTCCTGCCAACTACAATGGAACTTTCAAGATATCGTTTATGACAGGGGTTAATATCTGAGGGCATAACTGCATTTTTGACAAAGCAATTCAACAGCACAGCGTCGTGAAAATCCATTAAATAAAGCCAGAGCCCGCTCACTGTGTAAGATGTCGGTCAAGGGAGTATCCAATACATTGCCCAAAGGGATGTTTGCGTTATTGTCCAGGCAGCATGGCACCACTGTGCCATCGACCAGGATTCCCATCTGGTCTCTTAAGCCATGGCAAAAGAGTTGATGATTGCTTTGGACTCTTTCCAAATCTGGCCATTCAAATTTTTCTGCCAGGTACAAAAATATCCGTTCTTTCAATGTTGCTCTGGGGTTATCCAGGGACAGTTCAGAAAGATGCCCCGGGCTCAGCTTGAACTGGGATTCGAAAAATTCAAGGATTTGTCTGTTGAACCGGTTATTTCCCTTCAACCTTTCAGTATCAAAGTTCCACAGCCGGATTGAACAGAACATACCCGTATTTTCTACGGCTGTATTCACAAATTCAATCACCTCTGTTAAATAGGTTTTTAAAGGTTTTGTCAGGGTGTTGGCTTCAAAGCTGTTCAAGGAGATATTAATCTGTCTTAAGGCCGGGGCGTTCAACAGAACCGATTGTACCTGTCTGAGGCGGGTGCCATTGGTTGTAAGATTGGTTTTCAGTCCGGATTCATGGCTCATTTCTAAGAATCTGCCAAGGTTGGGATTAAGTAAGGGCTCCCCCATCAAATGGAAAAAGATATAATCCGTGTATGGACGGATGGCTGTTAAAATCTGTCCAAACCGCTTTTCATCCATTATCTCCGGGGGGCGGCATGTTCCAGGGCAGAAGTTGCAGTTCAAATTGCAGATATTGGTGATTTCAATATACACTTTTTTAAACCGCTTTTTGCTGTGACCCTTACTCATATAAAATATTTTACAATCCCGTTGAATAGCCCGAATATTTCACGAACCCTTTTTATCAGTACTTATACGCTTTTGCCGGTAAAAAGAAAGAGCCTGTTTTACATTCGGTTGGTTATGAACTGCAGGACAGCATTGAGCAGCCGGGCCTGGACCGGGTTCAGTCCGGGCGTTTTTCTGCAAAATGGTTTCGATCCTTTTGTTCATCAAAAGGGTGCCGAACCAGATCGTGCAGTTCATGGATCATTGAAAAATCACCCTCTTGTGCCTGGTCAATGGCCATCTGGGCCAGATAATGTTCTAAAAGCTGTGCCACTTCTCTTGAACAGGCTAAAAGCCTTGGCAAAAGACCTTTGCAGGGTTTTCTTTTGAATAACAGGCGCCAAAGACCTGTCGCAGTGTATTGGTGAGGTCAGGATCAAAAGGCAGTTGTTCAATAAATCGATTCTTCAACCGAACCCCTTCGCATTGATCTGGCAATGGTTTGTCAGAAATCATATTTTATCCTTGCATGATAACCGGAAAATCAATCACCCTTGTTTCAAAGGCGGCACGTCATTATCGTAAGCACGAATGGGCATTAAAACAGTTAAAAAGTAAAAAATATCACAATTTAATGGTATTTGAGAAAAAACAAGAAAAATCATAAAAAAATATGTAACTATAGCGATGGAAACAGTTGACTTTAGGTTATGGTTTGGTTAAAAAAGTGAACAGTATGACAGGTAAGTGTTCGGCGACATGAGATGTTATATCATTAATCGAAAAAAAAAGTGGGGGGACAGATGTCTCAATTTTTATCGCTTCGTGTAAAAAGCATGGCTGCATTCTGTTGTGTCGCCTGTATTACCGCAATCGTCGGCATTACCGGTTTTGTTGGCATGAAAAAGTTGGATGGCAAATTTAATGAAGTGATTGAATCCGCACCTTTGATTCAGACTGCGATCAATATGAAACTTATGGTGAGCAAGGATATAATCATTGTTTATTCGTTGATGGCAGCGCTGGATACAGACGAACTGGCTGAAAAATGGAAAGTGCATCTATCGTTGGCTGAACAGTTTGATAAACTGAAAAAGGCAGTATTGGACGGTGCAACCCTTGAAAACGGTGTTGTGTTTGCTGCAGAGGATCAGGAACTGCGAGCAATTGTAAAGCATACTGCCGACTACCACTCCAAGATTTTTTTACCCAGTTTTGCATTGATCTATGATCAGATGGGCAAGAAACTGGCAGCAGAAAACTATGATTATAACCTGTTGGACACCATTGATGAAAAAACAATTGAAATCGGCAAACAGCTGGATCTTCAATTGAGCAAAGTGGTGACCTATGCAAAGGATGTTATTGTTCAGGCTGAAAAGGATGCACAAAAGACCAAAGCGCTTGCCGCACAAGTGACGACAATCACCATGATACTGGGAATTCTTGCAGCCATTGTGCTGGGGTTTGTTTTTTCAGCCATTGTGGCCAAACCGGTTGTAAGAGCGGCCAAGTTTACCAAGATTGTGGCAGAAGGGGATTTTACCCAGTCCATGAAGATCACCCAGAAAGATGAGATCGGTGATATGGTAGCCGCTATCAATACAATGGTTGAGAGCATGGCCGGCATTTTTAAAGACATCTCCGGTGGTGTGGGAACCTTGACTCAAACCGCTACGGAGTTGGCTGATATCTCTTTGGAACTTAAAGATCATGCTTTGGATATGTCAGAAAGTTCAGAGGCTGTAACGACCTCTGCGGAAGAATTAAAAACACGGCTTTCATCGGTTGCATCGCTTTCCCAGGAATCTTCCTCCAACCTGGATGCGGTTTCTTCTGCTGTGGAAGAGATGACTGCCACGGTCAATGAAATTGCTAAAAATACCGGAGAAGCCCGGATTATAACCGGAACTGCGGTTGAAAAAGCCAAAAGCGCTTCGGAAAAAGTCAATGAACTGGGGATTGATGCCAAAGAAATCGGCCAGGTCACTGATGTGATTGGGGAAATTTCCGAACAGACCAATCTTCTGGCATTGAATGCAACCATTGAGGCTGCCCGGGCCGGAGAGGCAGGAAAAGGATTTGCTGTTGTTGCAAGCGAGATCAAAGACCTTGCCAATCAGACAGCAGAAGCTGCCAAAAACATTAAACTCAAAATTGATCGGATTCAAAAATCCACAGCAGGTACGGTCGTTGAGATTGAAGAGATCTCCAGGGTCATCAATGATGTGGATTCAATTGTTTCTTCAATTGCCAGTGCGGTTGAAGAGCAGTCCATCACCTCCCAGGAGATTGCTTCCAATATTGCCCATGCTGCTGCGGGCATCCGTGAAACCGACAGCCATATTTCAGAGTCATCGGCAGCATCTGTGGCCATTGCAGATGATGTTTCAAGTGTGAATGAAAATTCAGGTAAAGTGGCTGCCAGCAGTAAGCAGTTAACGGATAATGTTCAAAAATTGAATGATTTCGCACTTCGGTTAAAAAATATGTTGTCCAGGTTCAAGCTGTAACTTGTTTTCAGGGTCATCTGTAACAGATGTGATCCTTATGTTTAACGCCTGATTCATTAATTTGCAGTGTTTAATGAATCAGGCGTTTTGTTTTAAAATAATAGAGTTGATGGAATGGAAATTTTAGCCCTTCGTTTGGATCAGATTACAGATACGTTCAAACATCAGTATAAAAAAGGTGCCTATCATGCATCAGCGTTATACCGTGAAGTGTTTAAATCCGGCAAAATGGATCCGTTTGAGGCCCGGGAATTTAAAACCTCTCAGGTTTTCAGCAGGCAGATAGAAAAACAGATTCAGGTCACGCCCGGCCAGGTCATTGATATCATAAAAGATGGCGACCTGACTAAATTTATCACTCAATTATCCGATAATTTAAAAATAGAATCCGTCATTATCCCCATGACCAATCATCAAACCCTTTGCGTGTCAAGCCAGGTGGGGTGCCGGAGGGGATGCCGGTTCTGCCGGACAGCCAAAATGGGATTCAAGCGCAATCTTGAGGTGTTTGAAATTGTCGGTCAATTGTATAATGCACGGTTTGTGCTTGGGGCAGACATCAAAAATATTGTTTTTATGGGAATGGGCGAACCGTTTGACAATTTTGAAAGCCTGATACAGGCTATTATGATCATGAACGAGCAAAAAGGGTTTAATATCGGGTTAAAGCACATCACCATCTCCACAGCCGGTGTAATCAAGGGAATTGAACAGCTTGGCCAATTGAATATGCCGGGAATCCGGCTGGCTGTCTCGATTAACAGTGTGGATGAAAAACAGCGGTCCTGCCTGATGCCGGTTAATAAAGCCAATGGCCTGAAGGACCTTAAGCAGGCATTGTTAAACTTTCCACTGGCCCCAAAAGGCTGTTTTTTATTTGAGTATATTTTAATAAAAGGGTTAAATGATTCAAAAAAAGATGCTATAAATCTAGCAGCATTTATTAAACCGTTACCGGTCAGACTGAACCTCATTCCTTACAATTGCATTGACGGGTTTAATTATGAATCGCCCGATGACCAGGAAATGCGTCAATTTGCCGATATCCTGAATGATCATGGGATCTTTGTGATTACGCGCTGGAGTAAAGGTCGGTCGGTTTCAGCAGGGTGCGGGCAACTGGGACAGTCAAATATGATGTGATCCAAAGCAGGTGTTAAAAAGCTATATAGTAGCTGACCGGAAACCCGTGTTTGGATGGCTCGAAGAGGAGCATCGCTCACAAACTTGTCCATATGCAAGGCTCAAGCAAAGCTGAAACCGGAGTGTACTGTAGTACATGAGGATTTCAGCTTTGCGCAGCAACGCGGCAGAGGGATGAGTTTTCGTTCAAACACTATATAAATCAGGAATGCCATGAATTACACAGAAGAAAAAAATCAGGCCGGAGAGTATCTCAGATTGGCCTTAACCTATATTGCCAAGCATGATCTGCCGGCTGATCCGGTAAACTATACTGTATGGTATGAGTATGTATCAGGTAAAAATGCCAAACTGAAAAAAGCCATTGATCATTCTTTTGAGACAAAAATACCTTTGAACAAAAGCAATATCGAAGGGTTGTATCAAAAATATGTGGCAGACGGGGATAGGATTGTTATTGGAAAATTGCTGACCAAAATTTCCCTGATGCTAAAAGATATTACCAGTCATGTTACAGAAACTGAAGATGATCTTGCCGGCAGCGGTAAAAATCTGGAAACCTTATCTGATCAGATTGCCCAGGCCCATGACTATGCTGATATCAAACTGATTGTAGATCAGATGATTGTGGAAACACGCAACCTTGTTAAATCCGGAAAACGCCTTCAAAACAGGATGAAGATCTCTTCTGAGGATTTAAAGCAACTGAACCGGGAACTGGAAAAATCTCAACAGGAAGCCCAGACTGATACCTTAACATCCCTTGTGAACCGGCGGGGTCTTGAAAAAAGATTTGAACTCGAAAGAATCCGGGCTAAACAGAATGATGCCCCTTTTTCCATTATCATGCTGGATATTGATTATTTTAAAACAGTGAATGACCGGTTTGGACATCTGGTGGGCGACAGTCTTTTAAAAGGGATTGCCACCCTGCTTCAGGGCCATTTGAGGCGTAATGATATTGCATCCCGGTATGGGGGGGAAGAGTTTTTACTTCTTTTGCCTGAAACCGGGCTTGAAGGCGCCAAAGCTGTGGGTCAGAAAATTAAAGCAAATCTTTCAAAAAAAGAATGGAAGCTTAAAGAAACCGGGGAACACATGGGAAAAATAACGGTTTCCATGGGGATTGCCCAGTATATTTTGAATGAGCCGGAAAATAATTTAATCAAACGGGCGGATGATGCGCTCTATCTGGCAAAAAAAAGGGGTCGAAATCAGATTCTTACCCAGGAAGATCTTTGATTTTTTTTAAATTTTAAGAAACCGTCAAATCAATGGTCAATGCATATACGCTTCCTTCCATTTTGGCATTGACCGGGAACCTGCCTTTTTCAAAAACCTTGAGCATGGCTGCATTGGACGATAAGACATCAGCCGTGAGTTTTTTGATCCCTTTATCTTTTGCAAGACCTGCCAGCATCAGGTACAAAAAGGTGGCAATGCCATAGCCCTGATAGGCTTCGTCAACAACAAAGGCAATATCTGCAAAGGGTTTGTCCCGGTATCGGACAAACCGGGCTTCAGCAATAATGGATTGTTTTCCCGGTTCTCCCAATAGTGCGACAATGGAAAGAGAATTTCGATAGTCCACATTCACATATTCCTGCATTTTTTCATGGGGCATGGTTTTGATGGGAGAAAAATACCGGTAATAGATGGCGTTGTCTGAAAATCGATAAAACAACCGTCGCATCTGGTCTTCATCTGAGGGTTTGATGGCTCTGAAGCGAACGTTAAGCGTGTCTTTAAAGGTATGGCGGACCTGAATATGGGATGGATAAAAATGAGCGCTTTCTGCTAAAAATATCTGGTCTTGATACAGAAGATTGATCTTTTTGGCACCTTCCACCAGGGCCGGGCGATCTTCGGGATGGGCGATTTCGATCAATGCCTGGGCCCGTTCCCGCAGGGTTTTTCCTCTTAAATGGGCAACACCCTGTTCAGTGATCACAAGATCAATGGATTCGGGCAGGCATAATAAATCAGACAAATCCTCAACCGAGAGGCGGATATTGGGTGATCCGGTGATATTCCGGCTGGGCAGGGCAACAATGGTATAACCGCCCAATGAGATTTCAGCACCGTTGAAAAAATCAGCCATCTGGCCCGGGCCGGCGGTTATATTGTTCTTGCTGTTGTGCAGGGCAACCCGACCGGAAAGGTCAACCCGTCGAACCGGTATGATAAAGACAAAACGATGATTCTTTCCAATTTCCAGGGGGTTGAAAACTTTTTCAAGGCTTTGAAATTCAACAATGGGATTATTGTCCAGAAACTGCATTAATTCTTCGCTGCCCAGCGCATAGGCAGTTAATGACCGTCCTTTGAAGGTTTCTTTTTTGCGGTTGCTGACTGCCCCGCTTTTAACCAGTTCCATTAATGCATCAGTAAAAAACGGGGTATGAATACCCAGATCCTTTTTATTGGCAAGGTGTTTGGGCAAAGCTTCAAATATCGGACCGAATGTGAATGCCAGGCAGGAACCGTCTTCAATGACAGATGCCACATTGGCAGCCAGTTTGTCAAACACATCATCCACCGTGAATCTGGGGAAATAAAACGGAGGGTTGCATGATTCAATAATCATATCAAACGCTTCAAACGGAATAAAGGTATCGCCCAGGGTAAACGGGGTCTTTTCGTTGACTTCACCCACCACCAGATCTGCCTGGGCCATGGCCCGGCGGGCCACATCCGCTCCTACTCCCAGGCTGCAATATCCGGCTTTGTTGGGTGGGGTGATTTGAATAAATGCGATATTGACGGGGATCTGTCCTTCTTTCATTAACAGCGGAATGGCAGAGAACCTTGCCGGAACAAGATCAACCAGGCCGGCTGAAATCGCTTCTGAAGACACCCAGCCGGAAAAAAACGTTTTCAGCCGGTATTTTTTTGATTTCAAGGCATTGTAGGAGATTGCATCTCCAAAGCTGACCAGCTGGATGAGGGTCACATCCTGGAGCAGGCCTTCTTTTGCCTGCATTAAACTGTTGACAAGGGTTCTGGGTTCAGCAGCACCCGTGCCGATGAAGATGTTCATTCCAGGATCTATTCTTTGCAATACCTGGTCTGGTGACACAGCCCGTTTTTTCCAGGCCGATTCTTTTGAATGGAACATAAATCCTCGTCTAAAAGCTGTTGGCTATTTTTTTCATCATCTCTTTTACACGGTCACTGATCGGTTCAATTCGGTCCGGTTCGATATCCAGTTGCTTGAGCACGGAATAAAAAGCCGGACTGAATTCCTCATCTGGTTGATCACCTGAAAAATCACCAAACGATCCCAATCCGATTTTGCTGACCATGATGTCGGCAATATGGGTGATCAACAGCTCCTGTTCTGTCCAGTCGGGATAGCTTTCCCAGTGGTGAAGTTCAACAGCCCGGACCTGTTCTTTTGAAAATCCCCACTTTTTGATGAGCACAGCACCAAAAACGGTATGAACTTCCTGTATGGCCGACAACAGTGCCTTGTCCTTGATGGGCTCATCCGGTGAAATATCGGCAATGGCCTTTAACAGCAGAACCTTGCCGATATCATGGATAATGCCCATCAGAAAAACACCCTCAAGTGGCTTGCCCGACAGTTCTTCAGCAAGAAATTTGCCGCAGCAGGCACAGGCCAGTGAATGCATCCAGATCTGGTTGAGCAGCAATTTTAAAGGCTTGTTGTCTGAATCAAACAAATTTTTACTGGTTATGGTGGTAATGATATCCAGTGTTTCTTTTATCCCCAGCCGGATCAGTGCTGCATTCAATGTGCTTATGGTTTCAACCCCTTTATAAAGGGCAGAGTTGGCAACCAGGATTAATTTGCCACTGATAACCGCATCCTTCTGGATAATGCCGGCCAATTCTTCTATGGACGGTTCAGAACTTTCCAGTAATTGTTGTATCTCTTTGACCATGTGGGGTAAAACCGGCAGTTCGATTTCTTTGTTGTTAAACCGCTTGATGATTTGCGTCACATGGTCTGTATAAGCGTTTTGGTTTTTGTCTGCGGATTTGAGGTCTTCTGGTATTATAAATCCAAATCTGTCAAATTCCTGAAATAATTTTGCAATATTCAAGGGTTTGGAAAGATAGGAATTACAACCCAGGCGGATACATTGCTGAATGCTTGCCTTGCGCATACTGGCGGTCATCATGATGATTTTGACCTGTTTGGCTTTAGGAATATTAAGCTGGCTTTCTTTTTTTCGAAGCGTGCTTAAAACTTGGATTCCATCCATATCCGGCATGGAAATATCAAGAAGGATCAAATCAAATGGTTTCTTGCTTTTTGTCGCCTTGCTGAACCGGGAAATGGCGTCTTTTCCGCTGTCAGCTTCAATGCAGTCTCCAACAGGGGATAGTTTTTTCACCATCACTTTTCGGGATACACTGTCATCTTCTACAATCATTATCTTCATTGAAAACTCCTCAAAGTCGCTATGCCCGGATGATTCATACAGCGTGTTGACCTGAGTGACAATCACAAATAAGCGTTAGGTGTTTCTCTTGTGTGAAATTAAATGGTTATTTCAAAATAGAGTGTACCATTATCTTTTGGTTTTACAAAAGAAAACCTTTTGTTTGTCGCTTATTTATTTTGTAGTTTTTCAATGTTATCCCGGGCAAAGGTAATGGTCGGATCGATTTTAAGCGCCATTTTATAAAACTGGATGGCCAGCTTGGGGTCGCCCAGTTCCCGATAATTGGAGCCGATATTGGCGTAGTTGATGGCCAGGGATGGATCGACCTCCAAAGCTTTTTCAAAACAGGCGATGGCTGTTTTGTGCTGTTTGAGCATGTAGTGGCAAAACCCCATGGTGTTGTAAAGGTCAGGGCGCTGTTCATCTATTTTTAGACCTTTTTGGCAGGATTGAATGGCTCTTTCATAGTGTTCAAGATCTTTTAAGCATGCGCCCATGTGTGAATAGATATCGGTCATGTTCAGTTGCTCAGGATCTCTTTTCAAGGCAGTTTCAAATTCTGACACAGCAGCATCAAAATCATAAATGGCATTGTGCATCAGGCCTTTGTAAAAGCTTGTGTAATACTGTCCGGGCAAGGCTGTTTCCAATGCGTCCAATCGTTCCAGAGCCTGGATCGGATCAAAGCTTTCCGTGATGAACCGGGCGGAAAACATGCCCACGCTGGCTGCCACAGCCCGTTCTCTGAAATGGGCCCCGGGAATAATGCTGTAAAACGCCGGAATCTTAAGCCCTTCATGTCGGGTATTGATCACAAAAATATCATATCCGATCTTTTCCATGGCAGCTATCAGGTTTTCCACCTCAGTCTTGATATTGTTGTCAGACAGATCCGGCAGGTCAATCATTGAGATGATCTGCTCAGGATGGGTAATAAATTCAGCATCTTTGGTATCAGTGAATTTGGGCAGACCGCTGGCCACATAATTGGACCCGGAATTAAAATCACCGGCCAGCTGGGCTGTTTCGGTCAAAGCGCGGCTCATGGCTTTTTGGGGATCAGGGGATGTGCCGGCGGTCCAGACAATTTCACTCATGTCCGGAAAGGTAGCCGGGTCCCAGGCCAGAACGCCGATTGTGGGAATCCCGGTGTCCAGAGAAAAATCAGAGGCATACACCTTGATGCCTTCATTTTTATAGCTTTTCAGCATTTTAATGACCAGCGGGTCTGTGAATGAATCCAGGTCAATGCCGGGAACCTTGAGCCGTTCATGGCTGACCCGAGAAGAGGTATGGCGCTCCACCAACTCACAGATCCCCTGGCTTAAGGCCTCTTCTGTGCAGTTTCCCGCACTGGGACCATTGAATTCATTGATCATGTAAGACCAGTTAAAGGGGATAGACACTTCTTTTTTTCGGGTCAGATTATAGCCTTTGGTCCATTTTAGCGGCAGGTTATCAAAGATGGGTTTAACCTTTAAAGCGTCTGTTGGATTGTCGTGAACCGACTTGATGATCTGGTCATAGGGAAAGGCTTCATTTCCCAGTTCTTTTGGGGTCGCATAAAAAAAATTGCCTTCATTTTGTACAAATGAAAAAAAGCTGAATCGTTCGGCAAGCTCCATGACCGCACTGGCTTCGGACTGTTCCGGCGTACCGCCTTTGCCCATTTGCTTGTTGGTGCCGGTAACCTTTTTTGCATCTGCGCCGCATTCACTGAAAAAAACCGGGATGTCCAGGCGGCCATTATCAATTCTCCGGGTTTGACTTAAGATATCAAGGTTCAAGCTGGCAGTCTTTTCTTTAAATTTTGCCACGGTTTGGGCCGGTGACATGATTTTGTCCTGGTCATATGTATAGCCTTTAAATGCATCGTTTAATTCAACAATAGCGCTCATTATTAATTCCTGATTTTTGTGTTCTATATTAAGCCAGATTGGCTGTTTAGATGCCAACCCTTTTAATGTTATCACCAACCTGGATGATTCCACCCCTTAAAATCTTAGCAAATACACCTTCTTTGGGCATAATACAATCCCCGTTCCGATAATAAATGGCACATTTTTTATCCCGTGGTTTTCAATAAGTTCTGCCTTTTGGATACAGGTTTTAACCGTTCCTTTGTGTTTGCTTTTTGCAATGGACACAATTTTCATGTTTTTTCCTGTTGTTTGTGCTCCCGGATTTGGTCAATGGTCATATCAATCCGGTCATAAAGGCCATCAGGCAGATCCACCGGCTGAAAGGTTGATTTAATCATATTTTCCATGGCCTGGTCGATATCATAGAGCCTGGCGCAGGACGGGCAGTTTGCCAGATGGGTTCGATAATGGTCATCGCCTGGGGTGTCTTTTTTTGAAAAAACATCTTTTGTCAGGATCCAGTTTTCAAAATCTTTACAAATCATCTGTTTTGACAAGCATCACTTTCTTTAAAATTAAGGGTTAACATATTATGATTTCCGGTTCAGTGCCTGTTTTAATAAGATGGTTTTCAATCCTTCCCGTGCCCTTGTCAATCGTGACATGACCGTACCGATCGGAATCTGCAAAGCAGTGGCAATATCCTTGTACAGCATTTCATCTACATAATACAAAAGCAGAACAGATCTGTATTTTTCCGCTAGTTGATCAACCGCTTTTTGAACCGCTTTTTCGTCAGAAACCTTTTCCAGAACCTGCTCGGCAGTCTCCCGGGCTATACTTGCCTTTGCAAAATCGAGATAGTCTGTTTCAGACAAACGCTTCCGGCTCTTGTTCCTGTAATAGTTTTTTAAAAAATTATTTCTTAAAATTCTGAGCAGCCAAGGTTTGCATTTGGACTTTTCCCGTAATTGATGAAACTTATCAAAAGCCATCATATAGGTTTCTTGAACAATGTCTTCAGCATCAAACCCATTGCCGCAATACCTGAGCGCCACGTTGTATAAAAGCTTCATATGAGGATACGCCTGCTTTTTAAATTCATCCCTGGCAGCTGTTTTTTTTAATGTCATGTAATCATGTCCTGACCCGCCTCTTTTCATATACTAATCAGGTTATGATTCAATTCAATTCCAGCTGCACATTTTTTTTAAAAATATCTTTGAAACTAGGACGGCAGAGCTGTTTCTTTTATTCCAAATTCAAATTTTTTTGCTGGTTCCAGGTGAACCAGAAAGCAGTTTAATAAATTTTAAATTGGCTTTTGGAAAGGCAAACCGGCTGATTTCTTTAAGTTGAATCCAATGATGATTCACAGGTCCGTTTAAGCAGACACAGCCGGACACATAGGAACAGCAGAACACCTCCATTTTGATTTTAAAGTGGGTATAGGCATGATGGACAGTGGTTAAATGCGTGTCTATTTTTACTTTAATGTTGGTTTCTTCTTTTATTTCACGAACACAGGCTGATTCGGCTGTTTCGTTTTTTTCAAGTTTTCCGCCGGGAAACTCCCACAGGCCGCCCAAAAGGCCTTCAGGTTTTCTCTGGGTGATCAGAAGCCGGCCGTTTTTATTCACAATACCGGCTGCAATGTGAATCAAAGGTGTCTTTTTGGAGGCATCCCGTTTGGGAAACTGATCCACGCCGGATGTTTTAAAAGCCTTGCAGAATATGGATACAGGACATTGGAAACATGCCGGGTGTTTGGGCGTGCAGACCAGGGCGCCCAATTCCATCATGGCCTGGTTGAACGTGGCCGGATCTTCCGGGTCCAACAGATCCTGGGCATATGATGTTAATGTTTTATGGGCAGCAGGTCTATTGACTGGGATATCAAGGCAATAGAGTCTTGCTATAACCCGTTTAACATTTCCATCCACCACGGCTATGGGGTGCCCAAAGACAATGCTCTGGACCGCAGCGCCGATATAGTCTCCTACGCCGGGCAGTTGTTTGAAATCATGGATATTGTCCGGAATAATCCCGTTCAGTTTGTGGGCAATAATTTTTGCGGCCTTGTGCAAATTCCTGGCCCGGGCATAATATCCCAGGCCTTCCCAGAGCTTGAGAACTGATCCAAGATCCGCATTGGCCAGCGCTTGAACAGTTGGAAAATGATCCAGAAAAGCAAGATAGTAGGGAATGGCTGTTTTAACCTGGGTCTGCTGGAGCATGACTTCGGATACCCAGATATGGTAAGGGTCACGGCTTTTCCGCCAGGGCAGCTGCCTGTGAGCTGCCCAGTACCATTGGATAAGTCTGTTTGAAAACAAGGGCTATGGTTACTTTGTGGGTGTAAAGGAAAATTTTTGTCCGCCAACAGACATTTCACACATCAGCCCGCCAAGGGTGTGAATGAAAACCGCCATGCCTTTGGTATAACTGGTCTCAGCCTGTGTGCCTGTGGCAGGGCCAAGGCTTGCGCCTGCTGTGTTGCCCTTGGTGGAGCTCTGGGCCTGGGCAGCAGCCGTGATCACAACAGCAGACAAAGAACCGTCAAATTCAAAGTTTTCGGAAGTGAATTCGTTGTAGGCGCGTTCATCTTCAAAGAAAATGATTTCACTGAAAGCCTGACCGCCCAGTTGAAGCCCAATGCTGACTTTCATCAAAGATGCTGTGCCAGATACTTTTTCTTTCAAAAAGACCCGGCCGGCACCATAGGCACCACCAAGAATAATACCGCCTTTACCCACTGTGGGGAACACGGCATAACCATAAGCCTCGTCAAAGAAGGGTTTAACAGCATCTGATTTTGAAAAAACAGCAATGGTTTCAGAATAACTGTCGTCAGACGCATGGGTGAACGTTGCAAGTAAAAAAATGGAAAAAAAGACTATTAGACTGCAATTAATCAATTTCATAACGGCCTCCATAAATGGGTTAAGTCTGCTCCCCTTATTAGCAGGCTTGTGTATCAATTTCCAGTCATTTTAAATAATTTTAACAATCAGTATTTAAGGCTGGATCGGCATGTGATTTGATAAACAAAAAAAAATATTATAGGATACAAAATGGAAAATAATGCAACCCTATTAGCCTGTTCATTGGATCTGTTATGACACGAAACGTTAAAATCATGGTGTTCTGTTTGCTGCTGGCTTTTGTCGCCTTGATCGGCGTTCTGCATACCCTGACCCCCGGGCATCTGATTTTATATCATGATTCATATCGGCGGCTGAGTTATTTTCCCATTGCCATCGGGGCTATTTTTTTTGGCGTATGGGGAGGTCTTGGCCTTGCCATTGCATCCTGCCTGGCTTTTGTGCCCCATTTGTTTTTATTTTTTGCCCGGGGCCCCCAGGCCTATTACAGTGAATTGTCGGAAATTATATTTTATCTGGCAGCAGGACTTATCATTGGATTGATTTCAAGCCGGGAGAACCGGCTAAGAGAACAATATAAAAGGCTTTCAGAACAATTGGCAGGATCGTACCAACGACTTCATGACCAGGCATCAAGACTGGTTGAGGCGGAAAAACAGCTTGGGTTGAGCCAGACACTGTCCATGCTCGGCCAGGTATCTGCAAGCCTGGCCCATGAAATCAAAAATCCATTGGCAGCCATTAAAGGCGCTGCTGAAATTCTGGCAGATGAGGTGGAAAAGGATCATCCCAAATATGAATTCGTTGAAATCATGCGCTCTGAGGTGTCCCGCCTGAACAATTCTGTGGAAGATGTCCTGGCCTATTGCCGGGGACAGCAGTCCCCGGACAGGGGACGGCAGGAACAGATTCAAAAGATCGTTGCCCGGGTGGTTGTGTTGCTGGATACCAGCCTGAAGGAAAAGGCCATACAGGTTTCCATGCCTGCGGTATCTGAGTTTCCCTGTTTTTTGATTGATGAAGCAGCCATGACCCAGGTGTTGATCAATATTATTTTAAATGCAGCAGATGCTGTTGAAAAGGGCGGTCAAATTGTGATTGAGTGTGATAAGGTTCAAACCGGTTGCAGGATCACTGTTTCCGATGATGGTCCCGGCATTGATGAGGCCCTCAGGGACCAGGTTTTTCACTCTTTTGTAACCACCAAAGAAGGCGGAACCGGTTTAGGGCTTGCCATTTCACAAAAAATTGTCAACAGTTTAGGCGGACAGATTGGTATTGAACAATCGGATTTAGGTGGTGCAAAGATGTGTCTTTTTTTACCGGAACAAACCCATTTGATCAATGAGAGGATCTCCCATGACTGAAACCATTTTATTGATTGATGATGACCCGGGTTTAAGACGGGTGACCGAGTATAACCTGAGTACAAAGGGTTTTCATGTGGTTTGCGCCCCTTCAGGCCAGAAAGGGCTTGAACTGTTTGATGCAGCCACGGTGGACCTTGTGGTGACAGATGTGAAACTGGGTGATATGAGCGGGTTGGATATTCTGGAGACAATCAAAAATCAGGCCCCGGATATTCCCGTGATTATCATGACTGCGTTTGGTTCCATTGAAATGGCTGTCAATGCCATGCACAAGGGGGCTTTTAATTTTATAACCAAACCCTTTGATCGGGACACCCTGATTCTTTCGTGTAAAAAAGCGCTTGAGCTTAAGGGCCTGCGCTCCAAAACAAAATTAATGGCCAGTGAGATCAATCGGCTCACCGGAACCCAGGGCATCATTACTGCCAGTTCTATCATGAAATCATTGCTGGACAAGGCATCCCGTGCTGCCAGCAGCGAAGCCACCATCCTGATCACTGGAGAATCCGGAACCGGAAAAGAGGTGTTGGCACGACTAATTCATCAGAACAGTCCCCGGGCGAACGGGTCATTGATTTCTGTTAATTGTGCAGCAATTCCACCAGGATTGATTGAAAGTGAATTGTTCGGCCATGTAAAAGGGGCCTTTACCAGTGCAATCAAGGATAGAAAAGGGCATTTTCAGACTGCCTCAGGCGGCACGCTTTTTCTGGATGAGATCGGAGAGTTGTCCACGGATATTCAGGTAAAACTGTTGCGGGCCATACAGGAACGGGAGATCCAGCCGGTAGGATCTGAAAAGGTGTTCAAGGTGGATATCCGTATTATTGTGGCCACAAACCTTGATCTTCAGGAAAAGATTGCCCAGGGTCAGTTTCGTGAAGACCTGTATTATCGGCTCAGTGTAATCCCGTTGCTCATTCCGCCGTTAAGAGAAAGAACAGAAGATATCCCTGCGCTGGTAACCCATTTTTTGAAAAAGTTTGATGCGCCGCCGGATGTGAGTTTTTCTGCGGCAGCCATTGAACTGCTCAAGTCCTATTCATGGCCGGGCAATATCCGGGAGATGCAGAACATTGTGGAGCGGTGTATTATTTTGCGCAAAAAAAATATAATCGAGCCGGATGATCTGCAGTTGCCGGGTCAATGGTCAGTAAATGACAGCTTTGAATTTACGATTCCGGATGAGGGAATTGCATTGGAAGATATCGAAAAAAAATATATTGTAAAAGCCCTTGAAAAAGCGGGTCAGAATCGCTCAAAAGCAGCCCGGCTGCTCAAAATTCCCCGGCACGTTCTCCTGTACCGGATTGAAAAATATAATTTGTAGACTATTCTCCAGTTGATTGTAGAATAGTCAACAGCTATTGATTTTGCATGTTCATCCCCTTATTTGGCGTTTAATAATAATTATTTTTAAAATCAAATCGTTATATTTTTTGTAAGCTTGTTTTTAAGGGTTGGCACATCTTTTGTAAACAACACTCCATAAGTATCGCTTTTCAATGTGAAATTGTAAACAAATGGAGGAAGTTGTGAGCACCATAAAATTTTTAATAACAGGTCTTGTCGGCGTAATGCTGGTTGTGTTTGCGGGACTGGGGACAGCCCGGACAGAGCAGGTCAAAATATTGAACCGGGCAGTGATTAAAATTGATAGCCTGTCATGTGGCGGGTGTTTTTCAACCATCAGTGCCGGTCTTTCGCCCCTGGAAGGATATTCAGGAATGGGCGCCAATCTGTTCAGAAAATTGATTGCTGTGGATTTTACAGCCCCGTTAACCAAAGAAGAGATATCCAAAATCTTATCAGAAGTCGGTTATCCTGGTCAGGTACAATCCGTGGATGCCATATCGGAAAAAGAATCTTTTGCATACCTTGAATCCCAGGAATCTGATTTGGCTTCAAGGGGCGGTGGTTCCTGCTGTCGTGGCGGAGGACCCGTTGGCAACGCAAATCAGGATTCAAAACGCCAGGTTTTACCAGCGGGCGGCTCTTGTTGCAGCCTTCCTGACGTGAATACAACAATACCAGGCAAAGCCCTGTAATCGTTAAGGAGAGATAAATGGAAAGGTTGATAAGAGGTTGTTTAAGTGTTTTGGTGGTATCGCTGTTGCTTTTGATTGCATCGGGCAGTCAGGCGTTTTTGGGCGCAAAATTTACACCCCTTACGCCCAAAGAGGGGAAAGTAAGTATCCCGGTTAATACAATTGATGATGGCAAGGCCCATTACTATAAAACAAAAGCAGATGACGGCACCATGGTTGATTTTTTCGTGGTTAAAAGTTCTGATGGTGTGATCAGGGCAGCCATTGATTCCTGCGATGTCTGTTACCGGTCTGGTAAGGGATATGTTCAAGACGGCGACGTCATGGTCTGCACCAATTGCGGCAGAAGATTTGCCACTGACCGGATCAATGAAGTCAAGGGCGGCTGTAACCCGGCCCCATTGACTCGCATAATGGAAGGTGAAAACCTTGTGGTGTCCATGACCGATATCAATGCCAATGCCTGGTATTGCAAATTTAAATAACAGCCATGGGCCGCCTTGGTATTTTACTCTGGCCTGCCCACAACAAAGCATGAAAGCCAACATTGGTTCGCAAGAACTTTCATATAAAAAGGGATGAACAGCATGGCATATGATCCTGAAAAATACAGAGAAAAACGTGAAAAAGTGCTGGGTATTAAAAAAAGAGGGATTGGATTTGGGACCCTTGCCGCCATGGTGTCTGTGGCCATTGTTCTGGGATTGAGCATTGTCACGGTTCCCCAGGCAGTTTCCTATATGTCTGCCCGCCACCTGGATGACGCTATCTTCAAGCTGGAATCTCAAGCGGTCTGGCCGGAAACTGTTCTTGAGGGTATCCAATCCATTGAAGGGGTTAAAGAGCTGGTCAAAGACAAAAACGATACCCGGCTGGTGGTCATCTATGATCGCCGGAAAGTCATGCTCAGCCATATCCAGAGCCGGTTCAGTCAGTATGATCTTGATGTCACCCTGCTGAACCAGGTCAATCACCGCCAGCACGAGGCAACATTAAAAAGTGAGGAGGAAAAACCGTGAGGCTTCACAACATATCATTCGGCAATATCAAACGCAGAAAAGGCAAGATGCTGTTTTTGATCATGGGCCTTGTGATCGGCATTTCAACGGTGGTGACCCTTCTTTCCATTACCGAAAGCATGACCCGGGATATTGAGGAACGCTTGAACCAGTTTGGGGCCAACATCGTCATGGTCCCCAAAAGCGACAATTTGTCTCTCAATTACGGCGGGGTCAATGTGGGCGGTGTCAATTACAATGTCAAGGAACTGGATTCTGAGCGGCTGGCTGATATCTGGACCATAAAGAACAGCAAAAACCTTTCCATTGTTGCGCCTAAAGTATTGGGCCCCATTGTTGTAAAAGAGAAAACCGTTCTTTTAATGGGGGTAGTGTTTCAAGAAGAGCTTGCCTTGAAAACCTGGTGGCAGAAAGATGGCGGGACATTTCCTGAACAAAATGATCAGGTGATATTGGGTTCCCAGGTTGCAGCCCTGTTAGGGTTTAAAGCAGGAGATGTCATTCATCTCGCAGGCAGGCCCTTTAGCGTGGCCACTGTTTTAAAACCCACTGGTGCGGCTGAAGATGATGCCATTATCGCAGAACTGGCCATCAGCCAGACACTTTTGGGCAAAGAGGGAAAGCTGTCCATGGTGGAGATATCTGCTTTTTGCCAGGGATGTCCCATATCGGAAATGACCCTGCAGATCGCGGAAAAATTTCCCAATGCCAAGGTGACCGCCATGAAGCAGGCGGTCATGTCTAAAATGCAGTCCATTGACATGTTTAAATCGTTCAGCCTGGGGGTTTCCATTATTGTGATTCTCATAGGTTCCCTGCTGGTTCTGGTAACCATGATGGGATCGGTCAATGAAAGAACACGGGAGATCGGTATTTTCAGGGCCATTGGGTTCAGACGGGGTCATGTGATGCAGATTATTCTGCTGGAAGCGCTGATTCTGGGTGTTGTGGGCGGTGTCCTGGGATTTGTTCTGGGTAATCTGACCGCCTTTACCCTGATCCCCCTGGTGATGAAAGATGGCGTGTTTGCCGGAATCAATATGGATCTTGGCCTGATTTCTATTCTGATGGCCGTGGCGTTAAGCCTTCTGGCAAGCCTTTATCCGGCATTTAAAGCCAGTAACATGGACCCCAGCGAAGCCTTAAGAGCGCTGTAACATAAAAAGAGAAAGCGATGCAGATGATTGATCATTTAATACAGATTCATGGATTGAAAAAAACCTATCAAAGCGGCGACACCCGTGTGGATGCCGTAAAGGAGATGGATTTTTCCATTGATGATGGTGAGTTTGTGACCATCATGGGGCAGTCAGGTTCAGGAAAAAGTACCCTGCTTTCAGTCCTGGGCGGGCTGAACCATCCTACAAAAGGGGCGGTGTATATTGATTCGCTTAACCTGTATGAATTGTCAGCCGAACAGCGGGCAGATTTTCGCAGTGAATATATCGGGTTTATTTTCCAGTCTTTTCAGTTGGTGCCCTATCTGACGGTCCTGGAGAATGTCAAGCTTCCCATGGCTGTCACAGGCCAGAAAAAAAGCATTAAAAACCAGATGGCGCTGGAGGTCATAGACCGGGTGGGCCTTGGTGCCAAAGCTCACAGGCTGCCGGATCAGCTTTCAGGCGGAGAACAGGAGCGGGTTGCCATTGCCAGGGCCATTGTCAACAAGCCCCCCATTATTCTGGCAGACGAGCCCACAGGCAATCTGGATTCCAGCACAGCCGGTGAGATCATGGCATTGCTCCAGGATTTGAATCACGACGGCCACACCATCATTGTTGTCACTCACAATTCAGACATGGAAGCCTATTCAACCCGGAGCATCAGGGTCAGAGACGGGGAGTGCTTTATACGTGGTGCCATCATCCATCCTGGTCTCTCACTATATGGATCAGGTGAAACGGATTTCTGACCACCGATTTGTCCTGTCAAATCAGCAATTGATACAGCAATAAAACATGCTTTTTAACAATCAGCAGCTTTTTTAAGGCCTTTTAACAGGTTGTCTTCAATTTCGATCTCGCCGGTCTCAAGGGCTTTTTGAACAATCTTCCCGCCCCGCTCACCAGGAACCAGGATCTCCTGGACATTGGGAAGCTTTTTGCTGTTTTTCACTTTTTCAATCATCTGGGCAACATTTCGGATAAAGGTCTTTCGATCACCCAGAAGATCCGGATCAATGGCAAAGATGAGGTGACCCCAGTTTTTTTTGCTGTCACCGATACCGGAAAATGCTGCGCCAACCAATGGTCCTGCCAGAATTTCCGCCATCATGCCCAGTGCGGTTCCTTTGAATCCTCGGTCAAAAGAGCGGATAGCTCCTTTCATGCCCATGCCTGGATCGGTTGTGGGGTTTCCGTTTGCATCATACACAAGATCGTCGGCAATGGGTTTTCCGGCGGTATTGGCTTCAATGAGGCCGAAAAAGGAGATGGCTGCTGTGGACATATCAAAAACCAGCGGCATGGGCTTTGCCGGAATGGCAATAGACAGCGGGTCTGTACCAAAAACAGGTTCGTATGAGCCATGGGCTGCCACCCGTTCCGGCGATCGTGCAAAGGCAAAGCCGATAAAGCCCTGTTCAGCCAGTTGGGAGGTATAATGGCCGATGGCACCGGATGATGTGCTGGTGTTAAAGGTTCCCACAATGCCAAATCCACTCTTTCGGGCTTTTTCCAGGGTGATTTGAACAGCTTTTTTCATCACCACCATGGCCTGGTTGCAATTTCCGTCAATCCGGGCCGAAATGGGGGTTTCTTTTACAATTTTCATTTCGCCCGCATCCGGGCTTTTTGGCATGCCTGCGCCAATGAGTTTGACAACACCCTGATTGTTTCCCCGTAACTGGGCGTATAGCAATGCATCCGATATGACAGGGATCTCCTCATCATTGTATCCCTGGTTTTTCAATGCATTTTCTGTCAGGGTTTTAAGTTCTTTAATCGTTATTTTCATTGAGTCCTCCTAGAAGATTAAAAGTATGACAGATAAAGAGATAATAGAAAGCAAAGTGGACAGCATAATGGCAGCAGAGGCCATCTGGGTATCGCTGTTCAACTGGGCTGATAAAACATAAATGGCGGTTGATGTGGGCAGGGTGAAAAAGATCATGCCTGCTTTGAACGGGATGCCTGTGACGTCGAACGCTTGAAACATGAAATATCCTATCACAGGTAGTGCGGCAATCTTTAAAAACGAGGCAAGAAAGGAAACCAGCAGATTGTTTTTAAGCCCCTGCATGGTCAAAGAACCGCCAATGGAGATCAATGCCAGGGGCATGGTGACCGAGGTCATCAATTGCAATGTGTTGTTGATAAAAACAGGAAAAGACAGCTGGCTTCTTGAAAAAATAAGTCCGATGACACAGCCGACGATCAAAGGATTGGAAATCAGTGCTTTTAAAAGATGGGTGGTATGCCGCCACAGGGATTGCTTTTTGCCTGAATGCCAGATCAGGGTGGAAACAGCTATCACATTGATGATGGGGATGGCAAATCCAATGAGAATACCAAAGTACCGGATGCCTGGTTCTCCAAGGGTATTTATCACAACAGCCATGCCGATATAGGTGTTGAACCGGTAACAGGCCTGGGAAAATGAACCTGCCTGGAAACTTGAAATCCGGAACAGTTTGATGGCCAGAAGGCTTAACGTATATACAATGAGCACGGCCAGGATAGCGGCCAGGCATAAAGAAAAACTATCGTTGATGTCTGGGGCGGCCTTTCCGATTTTCCAGAACAGCATGGCTGGGAAAAAGATATAATAAACCAGTTTATCTGATGTCTTTAAAAAGGTATCATTGGTGATATCGGCTTTTCTGAGCAGGCTGCCAAGCAGCAGCAGCATAAATACAGGGAATATGGCATTGAGAATGAGCATGGCTTAAAATAGGGAAAAACCAGGATTTTTGCAAATGAATAATTGATGGTTATATTCAAATAATCTTGATTTGAAATAAATATATCTGGAGATATCAAATGGATGAGCAGACCCAGACCCTGCCGGTTACCGGAATGAGCTGTGTGAATTGTGCAGCCAATATTGAACGGACCTTGAATAATAAAGTGGATGGCGTGGTGTCAGCCTCGGTTAATTTTGCCGCAGAACGATTGACGGTCAGCTATGATCCTTCCCTGGTGAATATGGAAACCATTGTGGCCCAGATCAAAAAGATCGGGTTCGACCTGATTCTTCCATCAGAGGGTCAGGATGAAGAAGATGTGGAAGCCATTGCCCGGCAGGCTGAAATCCAGGACCAGCAGCAAAAGTTTATGGTGGGTGTGGTGTTTGCCCTGCCCTTGTTTGTGATCAGCATGTCCCGGGACTTTGGTTTTATCGGCACCTGGAGCCATGCGTCGTGGGTAAACTTTTTTTTCCTCTTTCTGGCCACACCGGTTCAGTTTTATACGGGCATTGATTATTATATCGGGGCGTATAAAAACCTGAAAAACAAGACAGCCAATATGGATGTGCTCATAGCGCTGGGCTCTTCAGTGGCTTATGTTTATTCGCTGGCAATCCTGCTGATTCCTGGACTTGGCGGTCATGTCTATTTTGAGACCTCGGCTGTGATCATCACGCTTATTAAATTCGGCAAGCTTTTAGAAGCCAGAACCAAAGGCAAGACCGGCGGTGCCATTAAAAAACTGATGGGGCTGGTACCCAAAACAGCGACCATTATTGAAGATGGTGAAGAAAAAGAGATTCCCATTTCAAGTGTTAAACAAGGGGATATCATTGTTCTTAGGCCCGGAGAAAAGGTACCGGTGGATGGCATTATTATCGAGGGCAGTTCAGCCGTGGATGAAGCCATGCTCACGGGTGAACCCATTCCTGTGGATAAGGTGAAAGGCGATGTGCTCACCGGTGGAACGGTTAATGGTCATGGGCTTTTAAAGTTTGAAGTCACCCGGGTGGGAAAAAACACCGCACTGGCCCAGATTATCCGGATGGTCCGGGAAGCCCAGGGCAGCAAGGCCCCGATCCAGGCTCTGGCAGACCAGGTGGCCGCCATTTTTGTCCCAACAGTCATTTTGATTGCCATGATCACTTTTGGGATCTGGTGGATGGTGACAGCAGAGTTTGTGCCTTCCATGATCAGGATGGTAGCAGTTCTGGTGATTGCCTGTCCCTGTGCGCTGGGGCTTGCCACGCCCACAGCCATTATGGCGGGAACCGGAAAAGGAGCTGAAAACGGAATTTTATTTAAACGAAGCGAGGCCCTTGAAAGAGCAGCCCAGTTGCACAGCATTATTCTGGATAAAACCGGAACCATTACCCAGGGAAAACCCACGGTAGTGGACTGGCTTCCGGCAGACGGGTCCGGACTTTCTTCAGATGAACTGCTGATTCTTGCCGCATCTTTGGAAAAAGGCAGCGAGCATCCCATTGGTCGGGCCATTGTCAAGTTTGCCAAAGATCAGGGGCTGGTCCTGAGTGATCCTGAAGCGTTCACCGCCCACAGCGGGTTTGGTGTTGAGGCTAAAATTAAAATCCAGGGCGACAAAAAAATCTTCAGGTTTGGAAAGCCGGGATGGTTTGAACTGGAATCTGCGATAAAAACACAGGTTCAACACCTTCAAAGCCAGGGAAAAACGGTTATGGTGCTGGCTTCTGAAAAACAAATTCTGGGAGTTGTCTGTGTTTCTGATGTGATTAAACCAGAGTCTGCTGAAGCGATCAAGGCATTACAGGATCAGGGGCTTAAGGTGATCATGCTCACCGGCGACAATATCCAGACAGCGCGTGCCATTGCCCAACAGGTGGCTGTGGATGAGGTGGAAGCTGACGTCCGGCCTGAAGAAAAATCCGGACGGATAAAAGCCCTTCAACAGGGCAATATCCTGGTGGGAATGGTGGGCGACGGGATCAATGATGCGCCGGCCCTGGCCCAGGCAGATATTGGATTTGCCATTGGAACCGGGACAGATGTGGCCATTGAAACCGGGGATATCATTCTGTCCGGCGGAAAACTGACCGGGATACCCAGGGCCATAAAAATCAGCAAAAAAACCATTGCCACCATTCGCCAGAACCTTTTTCTGGCCTTTGTGTACAATATTGTTTTGATCCCTGTGGCTGCCGGAGTTCTGGCACCCTTTGAGATGTTTCCGGATTTTTTACGTCAGCTTCACCCGATTCTGGCGGCACTTGCCATGGCGGCCAGCAGTATTTCAGTGGTGAGTAACAGTCTGCGGCTCTATAAAGCAGAGGTTTAATAATGGGGTGGTTTTTCATTGGCCGGGGCATCAATTCCCATGGTTATCTCTGAAAGGGCTTTGCTTTGTTGTAACAGGGAATCGCAGATCAGTTTGAGCCGGTCAATCTCTTTTTGATGTTCATAGAGTTCATCATTGAGCTCTTTGATGGTTTTTTCCTGGAACGCCAGTTTTGTTTCAATTTCCTGCAAACGGTCTTCATTCATTTTAGTTTTCCTTTTATGGCTTTTGCGCAAGCCAGATGGTATGTGTGCTGCCTTTGCCTGTCTTTCTGGCCCGGACATCAACGGTCCGGGTGTTGAATTTGCATTGGTTTAATCGAGCCGTGAATGCCGGGTCTGGTTTGGAAGACCAGACAGCCAGAACACCGCCGGAGCAGAGCGCCCAGAAAGCTTTTTTCAGCCCGGTGCTGCTGTACAGACGATCATTGACTTTTTGGGTGAGTCCTTCGGGGCCATTGTCCACATCCAGAAGAATGGCATCCCAGGCCGATTCTGTCCGTCTGATGGTGTCTGCCACATCTTCCTGCTGAATGGTTACTCTTGGATCATTGAGCGGAAATCCTGCCAGATGTCCCAGATGATCCTTGTTCCATTGGACCACTGCCGGAATCAGTTCCGATACGGTGATCCGGCTGTCATGCGCAGATTGTTCCAGTGCGGCAGCAAGGGTATATCCCATTCCCAGGCCGCCAACCAGAATGTTTAAGTCGGGTTTATGGTTTAACTGCCGGCAGGCCAGTTCAGCCAGGGTTTCTTCAGATCCATGAACCCGGCTGTTCATTAATTCGGTTTCAATGGTTCGGATTGAAAATTCGCTGCCTCTTTTCCGCAGTGTGACATCGCTTTTTTGGCCCGGAATGATGGCCTTGTCTATTGTTTTCCAGGGAATCATATGCAGGTCACTGGTGTTGATGGTATATGGTTATGGTTTGTTATCATGGCGTTCTCTTATGTTGGATTTTTTTTAATATAGCGTTCTGATGATTTAAAAGCAAAACCTATTGCCTGCCCAGGCAAAAATATCCGATTGAATCCTGTTGTTTTTGCCGGTACAAGGATGACAAAAGAGACCGGAAAAATTAATTGCCAATTAAATCGGCAATCTACGGAAAGGGCATATAAATTGCTTGATATGGTTGTGCATGATTTTTTTATGTGCTGTCCGTTACGGTGATTCTGGAGTACACCGGATCGTTTTATATCGGCCCCGACTCAGGATGATGAGGAAGCCGAAATTATTTGTAAGGGGGCCGATTTTGAAGATTGATACGTCTCATATCAACCTGTCATCCACCCATGTTTTTTCTGAAACAAATCAGGTAAAATTTGAACAGCAGATGCGGTTTGCAACTTTGTTTGATCAGAGTTTTGAACGGTTTCAGGCCGGTTCTGCCCGGCAGGGACAATCTGTTGGAGATCCTGCCAACTGGTATGAACCCATGGCTTTTGAGGGGCAGTCTGCCATAAAATTGAGTCAGCAGTTTGTCCGGGAGCTTGAAAAAATGCAGCAGATCCTTGATTCGGTTATTCAAGGCCTGAACAGATCCAGGAGCGGGTGCTGCATTCAGCTTCGGGGACTTGACCGGATCAATATCAATCCGGTTCAGCAAAGGCCTGGGCAAATGATGGCGTATGAATATATCGAGCAAACAACCTATACCCATCAGGAAACTGAAACAACCGATTTTTTTGCTGACGGCAGGATCCATACAATGGATGGGCAGCAGATCGATTTTACATTTGAGATGAATCTTGCCAGAGAATTTTTCAGGGAAGATCAAATTGCTTATAGTGAAAAAGGATATTATCTGATCGATCCGTTGATTGTAAATCTGAACACCACATTGCCTCAGCTGGCCCAGGCAAGGATTTTGTTTGATCTGGATATGGACGGGGTTGAAGAGGATCTTCCTTTCATGGCACCAGGCACAGGGTTGCTGTCCCTGGATAAAAATCATGACGGAATCATCAATGATGGCAGTGAATTGTTCGGACCCTCCACCGGGGACGGATTTAGCGAATTGAGCCAGTATGACCTGGATCATAATCAGTGGATTGATGAAAATGATGCCATCTTTGATGACCTCACTGTCTGGGAAAATGATGAGAATGGACAGATGCAGCTGACCCGGATCAAAGAGGCGGGAATCGGTGCGATTTATCTGGTCAATATGGCCACGCCCTTTGACATCAGGGATGAAAACAATACGCTGGAAGCCAGGATTAAAAAAACCGGCATTGCCTTGAATGAAGACGGGTCTGTCAGTTCAATTCAGGAGATGGACTGGACTGCTTAACAGATTGCACCAGCCGGGTTTTGTGCCCGGCTGGTCAGTCTCGATTTAACTTGTTTATGCCAATTGTGAAATCAGCAAAGATCTGTTAATAACAGGGTATGACATATGGATTAAAAGATATTATTGATCTGGATTATCTGGTTCACCAGGATGAGGATCTCCAAACCCAGGAGGCCTTGAACGCCTGCCTTCTCAGAGATCGTAAGATTTATCACCAGATCAAACAAGACTGCAAATCAGAACAAGCGTTGCTGCTGTCCTGGCTTGAGATGCGAAAAGCCAAAATCATGCCCCGGATATTGCCCGGAACCATTTATTCACGCCTGTATGGCTGGATGGTGCTGGCCATGCTCGGCTTTGGACTGTTAACCGGTTTTTTTCTGGCCGGGTCATTTCTGGTATATCACGGCAGTCAGCCAATCAATGTGACGATTTTCTTTTCTTTGTTTGTCGGGCTACCGCTGGTGTTAAGCCTGCTTGCCCTGCTTGCGGTGTGTCTTAGGTCCATGGGAAAAATTCAGGATTCTTCAGGGTCTGTCCTGTCAATTTTTCAATCTGTGCTGGGGATTATTTTTTTTGATTTTCTGCCCGGGTTATTGAAAAAGATGAATTGGCTTTCCTTTCAAAAAGAACTGGATCATCTTGAATATACCGCCTGGTTTGTCCGAATGAAAACCCGTGAATATCAGGGTTTGTTTTTCTGGCCGTTTTTTATACTGGTCAGTATTTTTGCAGCCTGCTTTTCAAGCGGTGCATTGGGGGCTATTTTTTTTAAGGTCCTGGTCAGTGACATGGCCTTTGGGTGGCAATCCACCCTGATCACTTCAAGTTCAGCCGTTCATAAGCTGGTTTCCGTTATTGCTCTGCCCTGGAGCGGGTGGATGCCTGAATCCCTGGCGTTTCCCGGCCTTGATCAGATCGAAGGGTCAAGGATTATTTTAAAAGAGGGGATTTCAGTGCTGGCCACCCGGGATCTGGTATCATGGTGGCCGTTTATCTGTATGGGTATTTTTGTGTATGCCGTAGTGCCCAGACTTCTGTTTATCCTTATCGGGATTCAGGCTCAAAATCTGGTGGTGAAACGCTTTGATTTTGGGCGGCCTGAATTCAGACAGCTGATTATCCGGATGACATCTCCGACCCTTGATATTGAAGCGCCTGAAAATGGTGATGAATCCTTTTCCAAAGCAGTTGTGGATCAGGAGGTTAAGGATATGGCGCAAAGACCTGTCTTCTGCGGAACACAGGCTTTGATCCTGGCATCGGAGCGGGTGTATCCGGAACCTGTTCTGGCAACGGTCAAAACCGGGATTGAGCAGGCGTATGGCGTCAAGATCGGCCAAACCATTGATCTGAGATTGAACGGCATAGATTTCTCCGATTTTTTTGCCCGGATCAATCTGGAAGAGATTGATCCGGTGATTTTTGTTTACGAGGCATGGCAGCCGCCTATCAGAGGGGTGCTCCATGATCTTGTTCAAATACGACAGCAATTGCCAGCGTCAACCAGCTTATGGGTTTTGTTGACCAATGACACCGGGCAGGCAGGTCTTAAGGAATCCGGCCTTTCTTTGACAGACCAGGATGAACAGTTTAAAATCTGGCAGGCTGGTGTGCGAAAGCTGAATGATCCCATGATTATCGTCAAAAGGTTTGTCTGTTGATGGGTATGGAATCAGAAACAACCATATTGGCTGGAAGTGACATCCGGATCCCCGAATTCGCTGTATTGGGCCATCCCAATGAAGGCAAGTCGTCTGTGGTTTCCACCCTGACCGAAAACGATCAGATCCGGATCAGCCCGATTCCCGGAGAAACCACCCGATCTGCAGCGTATACTGTAAAGATTGACGGGCAGGAGATTATCCGGTTTGTGGATACGCCGGGATTCCAGGTCCCCCAGCAGACCCTTGCCTGGTTTAAGGCCCATGATGGCAAGTCAGGCAATCTGGTTGAACAATTTATTCAGACCTTTGAAAATGATCCGTTTTATGCAGATGAATGCGAGTTGTTTGGCCCGGTTGCCCGGGGTGCTGGAATTATTTATGTGGTGGACGGGTCGCGCCCGGTCCGGGAAGATGATCTGGCGGAAATTGAAATTTTACGGCGTACAGGCCGACCGCGAATGGCAGTCATCAATTCAAAATCAGATCAAAAAAACTATTCTGCAGACTGGAAACATGAATTTTTAAAAAATTTTAATGCCATCCGGGTGTTTAATTCAAATACAGCCGATTTTAATGAACGCATTGCCATGCTGGAAAGTCTTAAATCCATTGATCAGGAATGGGAAGGCACTTTATCTAAAGTGATCGAGGTGTTTGAGTCGGATTGGCACAAACGCAAACGCATGGTGTGTGCTGATATGGCACAGATGCTTGAAAACTGCCTGTCTTATTCTGTTTCCGAGCCGATCTCATCAAATTCAGATGTTTCCATGGCCAAAGAACAATTGAATCAAACCTATGAGGCCCATATAAAAAAGTTTGAACAGCAGATGTTTCGCAAAATCCGAGCCCTGTTTAAACATCATCTGTTTGAATATCAACTGCCTGAGTACTCTATTCTGGTGCATGATCTTTTTTCAAAGCAGACCTGGGAACTTCTGGGGTTGACCACCGGGCAGCTGGTCGGGGCCGGAGCTGTGGTCGGCGGCGGACTGGGGGCTGTTCTGGATGGTGCAACACTCGGCAGTTCGTTCGGGGTGTTTATCGCAGTTGGTAGTTTGATCGGAGCCGGGTCTGCTCTCTGGGGCGGCAAAAAGATTGCCAGAGAAAAAAGGGCTGGGTTGCGACTGGGTGGTAACCGGCTGACAGTCGGGCCGAACCGGAATATTCAGTTTTTATACGTCCTGCTGGACCGGGTATTGATTTATACAGCTCACATGATGAACCGACCCCATGGCCGTCGGGATCTGAAGCATGTTGAGTCATCTGTCGATATCAGCGGTAATGGTGGGGGGGATGCCGGGAAAAAAGGCTATACCACCCATTTTACCATGGCACAAAAAAGAGTGAGTGCCCGGTTTTTCAAAGTGGCCAGCCGGCGATTGTTTTCCGGTGATAAGCTGGCTCGGCAGGATTTTCAAAATCTGCTGGAATCTTTGATTGATGGAATTTCCAAGGGGTCTGTCGGGTAAGCCTTTGTACAAAAGCGCTTGTTTTTCGCTGGAAACTTTGGTTATAGTGTGTCTTAATTCAAACTCGCATTGAACTTTTTAAGGCTGCTTGATTTATGTTAACTCATCTTTTTGAGCCCATCCGGATTGGTTGTTTAACCGCTAAAAACAGACTTTTAATGTCGGCCATGAGCATCAATTTCGGTGTGGATGATCACTGTTGTGTGACGGATCAACTCACCCAGTATTTTGTTCAAAGAGCCAAAGGCGGTGTCGGCATGATGCTGGTGGGGGGCGGCAGTGTTCATCCCAGTGGTCAGGAACTGCCTGATCTTCCACAGATGTTTGATGATCACTGTATTCCTGCATTAAAGCAGATGGTTGAACAGATTAAGCCATATGATGTTCTGTTTGGCGTTCAGCTCATGCACGGTGGCCGCCAGTCCTATCTGCCGTCAAAAGTGGCGCCCTCTGCCATTCCTGCACCCGCAGTGGTGAAAGGAGAGGTCAGGGCCCTTGAAATACAGGAGATTAAAGAACTGGTGTCCTGTTTTGGGGATGCGGCCCTGCGATGCCGGACAGCCGGGTTTGACTTTATTGAAATCCATGCGGCTCACGGATATCTGATCAATCAGTTTTTAGCGCCCAATTCAAATATCCGAACCGATGAATATGGCGGGTCATTTGAAAACAGAACCCGGTTTTTATTTGAGATCCTGGCTGATATTCGAACCAAGACAGGTAAGGATTTTCCCATTGGCATCCGGATCAATGGAAAGGATTATATCGAAAACGGCTGGAACATTGACGAGATGGTCAAAGTGGCGCCGTTGCTGGAATCTTCCGGGGCAGCTTATCTTCATATTTCCGGCGGGGTGTACGGGTCCACCCAGTTGACCATTCCGTCCATGTATACAAAGCAGGGTTGTTTTGTTCATCTGGCCCAATGCGTTAAACAGGTTGTGGATATTCCTGTGGTGACGGTCGGCCGGATTAAAGACCCCAGGCATGCTGATCAGATTATTGCAGATGGCAGGGCAGATATGGTGGCGCTGGGCAGATCTTTGCTGGCAGATCCGTTTTATCCTGAAAAGGCCCGCCTGGGAAAGTTTAAAACCATCCGGCCCTGTATTGGCTGCTGCCTGGGCTGTATTCATGCGGTTCTGGCCAAAGAGCCCGGGTCTTGTGTGGTGAATCCGGATGTGGGCAGAGAGTATAAACTCAAAGAAGATGCAGTGACTGGGCAACCCCGAACCATTCTGGTGGTGGGCGCAGGTCCTGCCGGGTTGGCAGCGGCACGGCAGTTTGCCATCAATGGCCATAAAACCATTGTGTGTGAACAGGGTGCAGGATATGGCGGTCTGCTGGCCCTTGGCGCAAAAGCACCGGGCAGAAGTGAGCTCAATGATATTTTAGCGTTTTTTAAACACGAACTCGATGACCTGAAGGTTAAGATCCGGTTTGATACGCCGTTGTCACTGACGCTGCTGGATGAAGTCGATCCGGATAAGGTGATTCTTGCAACCGGTTCTTTGCCAAAAATGCCAATGATTAAGGGATTATTTGCAACAAAAATGGATCTTGCGACCAGTGTGGATGTGATCAGGGGAAAACAAAGTATCGGCGATAAGGTGATTGTGCTTGGCGGCGGTATGACCGGTTTGATTACAGCTGATTTTCTGGCAGACCAGGGAAAAAAAGTGGTGGTGCTGAATCGACAGAAAAGCTTTGCCACTCAGATGTCCAGCAATGACCGGTATTATTTAAGGGAACGGTTGAAAACCAACCAGGTGAAATTATATAAACAAGTATCAATCAAGCGATTTGTTGATGATGGGGTTGTGTTCACGGCAAATGGCGAACAAATCACCCTGTCCGGGTTTGATGCTGTGGTGATCTGTGAACAATATGAGTCCATTCGGGATGCCAGACAGTTTGAACAAAAAAGCCGGGCCCAGTTTTATCTGATCGGGGATGCCAAATCGCCCAGGCACTTGATGTATTGTATCAGCGAAGCCCAGGAGATTGCACAATCTGTTTAAAAATCGCTTGCACTTAAGCTGGATGCTGGTATGATGGAAAGGTCTTTTTTGATACCCCATGATTGTTGGCTTTAGCATAATATATCAATATTTATTGGAAGTGTGTTATGAATGAAAAACCCACATATGAGGACCTTGAATTTCATATTCAGGAACTGAAAAATGAACTTTTTCGACTGAAAGCTTCGGAAGAAAGGCTTCGTCTGGCCATTGATGCGGTGAATGACGGTGTTTTTGACTTTGATTTGAAACGAAAAGAGGTTTATTTCAGTCCCCGTTACTATACCATGCTGGGGTATGATCCCTATGAGATGCCGGCCACCAGAGAAACCTGGATCAATCTGATCCATCTGGATGACCGCGAAAAAACAGTTGCATATGTGGATGAGCAGATAGCCAAAAAAGAGCCCTGGTCCTATGAGTTCCGATTGAAAACAAAAGAGGGCAAATATCGCTGGATCCATGGCCGGGGAAAGGTTTCAGAATGGGATGAAAACGGAAATCCTGTCCGTCGAACCGGTACGCATAAGGATATTACAGAAAGAAAAGAAGCTGAAATAGAAAGAGAAAAACTGATCAAACAGCTTAACAAGGCCATTAAGGATGTCAAAACCCTTGGCGGATTGATTCCCATCTGTTCAAGCTGTAAAAAAATCCGGGATGACAAAGGGTATTGGAATCAGCTGGAAAATTATTTTGAACAGCATTCAACCGCATTGTTCAGCCACAGCCTGTGTCCGGGCTGCATGGATGAGATCTATGGCAAGGATGAATGGTATATGGAACTTAAAGCAAATAAGGACGACAAATAGCCGTCCTTATCTTTTGTGTATGGCCTTTTCCTGATCTGAACGGTTTGTTTATATCATCTGATAAACGAACAGCAATAGTCAGTGATGGTTTTTATTTTCAGCCCAAAACTTGCGTTGGCCGGTACTTCAAAACTTTGGCCGCCTTTAATGGATTGCCATTGTGTGTTGCCCGGCAGCAGTACATCCAGATCCCCTGAAAGAATCTCCATAATTTCCTTGTCGCCGGTGTTGAATTCATATTCTCCGGGCAGCATGATACCAAGTGTTTTTTTGGAGCCGTCTGCAAAGAGAATGGAACGGCTGGTCACGTTGCCGTTAAAGTATATGTTTGCTTTTTTTACAATGGTTACCTGTTTAAAGTCGGACATAATAGTTTCCCTGTTTAATGTTAAAAAAAAATTTAATATATCATAGCCTGAGTTCATTAAGATACGATATTTTCAGAATATATATTCTGCGTAATCTTCACAACGGATTGTTCAGGAGAAACTCTCCTGCTGTTTAATGGATCAGCTTGAGCATCAGGGGAACAGCCGTCATGGTGCCGATGGATGACCCCAGGTTGGTGAAAATCACCACCAGCAGAATCCGGGTGACATTGTTATGCCAAAAGCCTTTAATCGTTACAATATCTTCAGGGATTGCTTCAAGGTCTTTCACCTTTGGCTTTCTGACCATGGCTTCCACAAGCCCTGCCACCCAGCCGGCAGCAATCATGGGGTTTAAGGATGTTAAGGGTGCCGCAATAATGGATGAGAGGATGGTAAGCGGATGCGCCAGGGCCAGGGCTGCGCCAAGACCGGCAAAAATACCGTTGGCTGCAAGCCAGATCCAGATCATGTCGGTTCCGACATGTTTACCCTCTGTGATAAATCCTGCAACAAAAAGCAGCAAAATGGCGCAGGGAATTGCCCATTTTAATATGCTGCCCAGTTTGCCTGCCGCCGGGATCTGATTGAGCCGGTCCAGGTCAATGGCCTCATTGCCGGCCAGATACCGCTTAATTCCAGGGGCATGGGCTGCTCCCACAACAGCAACGATTTTTTCTCCCGGAGCGGTACGGATTTTTTCAGCCAGAAATTGATCCCGTTCATCAATCAGGGTCTGCTGGATAATGGGATGACTTTTTTTGACATCTTTTAAAATTGTTTCAAGAATATCTTCCTGTTTCATATTTTCAATATCTTCTTCTTTGATATCATCGGAGGCACCAAAGGAGAACACAAGGGCGGTCATGAGTTTGAGCTTTTCCCAAAGTCCCATGGTTCGCCAGACCCGGTTAAGGGTGATCTGGATTTCCCGGTCGGACGGGATAACCTGAGCGCCTGTTTTTTCAGCAGCCTGGATGGCATTGATCATTTCCTGGCCAGGTTTGATATCAAATTTATCAGCCATTTTTTTCTGGAATGAGGCCAAAAGAAGATTGATGAACAGCAGCAGGGCTTTTTTTTCTTTAATGACTTTTACAATATCCATGTTCCGCCACCGGTCAGTGTCTTTCAAGCTGGTCAGCCGTGTCTGGCAAAGTTCAACACAGACCGTATCCGGCTGTTGGGCCAGGATGGTCTCATCCACCAGTATGGCGCTGTGTTTTGATACGTGGGCCGTGCCGATCAAAAGGATCTGTTTTCCGTTAACCGATAAATGATCAATCATGCGGTCTGTTGTTTTTGGTGTGGGTGTTTTATGATCCAATTCTGCAGGCTTCAGGCTTTCCGGTTCATTCAAGGCTTTTTCCATGAATTTTTAATCCCTTTTAAAATCAATTAAAATAGACCCGTATTATACGCATTATATTTTTTGTGGCAATACAAAAGAATCCAACTTCTTGACCTGTTCAAACAGTTTTGATATTCAGGTGAATATGAAATCCATCGACGAACATATACTCAGAACGGCAAAAGAGATTATTGTCAAATTTATCGAAATGGGTCGGTTGTCTCCAACCAATATCCATGAAACGTTTAAAGACATTTATGTCACTGTCAATGAGACCGTTAAAGAAAACGTGAATAAAGCGGTGCCTGCCAATGACAAACAGGACGAATGAACTTTTTGCCGGATCAAATTTCAAGACCAAGCTGCAATTCGGGATCAGACAGGGACTGAAAAAAGGCTGGGCAGGATTGATATGGATTTTAAAAATCATCCTTCCCATTTCTTTTGCAACCACATTGCTGGTTCATTTCGGGATTATCTACAAACTTGATTTTATTCTGACACCCGTAATGACCTGGCTGCGTCTGCCGGCATCAGCCGCCCTTGTCCTGGTTGTGGGAGTGTTTACCGGAATTTACGGAACTGTGGCAGCGCTTTCTGTTATGCCGTTTTCCGTGGAGCACATGACCCTGATTGCTGTGTTTACCCTGATTTCCCATAACCTGATCCAGGAAAGTATGGTTCAGGGCCAGTCCGGAATCAATCCTGTTTTTGCCGCAATTTTCAGATTGTTCATGTCGCTTATGGTGACCTTTGCATGCGGCAGGATTATGGGGGTAACTGCGGAAACGGCATTGGCACCGGCTGCCGGAAATTTTGCAGGGCAGGCAGAACCATTTATAATGATGCTTCAGGTCTGGGGTCTGGAAACATTCTGGCTGGTCATCAAAATTTTTTGGATTATCATGATCATCATGGTGTTTCTGGAGTTGGGCAAAGTGTTTAATGTCATTTCATTTGTGACCCGAATAACCGCCCCTGGTCTGGCTGTATTGGGATTGAGCCGTTCCACGGGGATGTTGTGGCTGACAGCCGTGGTCTTTGGCCTGGCCTATGGGTCTGCTGTCATTGTAGAAGAGACCCGGACCAACGAGTATGAAAAAGATGAGCTGACCCGGCTGCATCTTTCAATCGGCATCAATCACTCCATAATCGAGGACCCGGCACTTTTTCTGCCCCTGGGCCTTCCGGTCTTCTGGTTGTGGATTCCGCGGATCATTGCGGCCATGATGGCGGTCTGGCTGCATTGGGGCCTATCATCTGCAAGGAGAGTTTATGCTAAGCGAGCTGGCCATAAAAAACTTTGCGATCATTGATGACCTGAGAATCAGTTTTGAGAATGGATTCAGCGTTCTCACCGGGGAAACCGGTGCAGGAAAATCGATTGTTATAGAGGCGGTCAACCTGCTGCTGGGATCAAGAGCATCCTCAGATATGGTGCGGAACGGCTGTGACCAGGCAGAACTGGAAGCTATTTTTGATCTGGATGAAGATTCAGCGGTTGCCATGCTTCTGGATGAGCAGGGCATTGACGTATCAGACGGCTTGATCATCCGCAGAATCGTTTCATCCACCGGTAAGAGCCGGGTCTTTATCAATTCCACGCCGGTCACCCTGGACTTTTTGAAAAAAATCACCCAGGATCTTGCCGGAATCTCAAGCCAGCACGCCCATCATGGACTTTTAAAAGAAGAAAACCATTTGGATATTTTAGATGCGTTTGCCGGAACCACAGACCTGAAGAATCAGGTAAAAAGCCTTTATCATCGGCTGGTTCCGTTAATATCCAGGATTGTTGAGCTCAAGCAGGAACTTGCAAACAAGCAAAAAGAGCAGGATTTTTTACAATTTCAGCTCAATGAAATCCGAACCGCTGATATTTTGCCCAATGAAGATCAGATTCTGGAGCAGAAACGAAAAAGTCTGTTGCACGCATCCCAGATATTTGAGGTCATCAACCGGTCCATCCATGAACTCCATGACCGGGAAGGGTCCATGATCGAAACTTTATCTGTGCTCACAAATGAGATGCAACGGTTTTCTGCCACAGATGAACAGCTTGAAAAAATGGCAGACCGGCTGTCTTCGATTTTATATGAGATACAGGATACGACTGAGGAACTCAGACATTTTTCATCCACCATTGATCTTGATCCGGGTTCCCTTGAGATGACCGACCAGCGGCTGGACATTATTTCCCGACTTAAAAGAAAATATGGCGGCAGTCTTGAGGCATTGTTTGAAGAATATGACCGTCTTGAAAATGCACTTTCCCAGTCCTTTGTTATTGAGCATCAGATTGCCGCCTGTGAACAGGAGAGCAAAGAGTATCTTCATCAAATTATCCGGGATGCGCAGCGCCTGTCTGAATTGAGACAGACAGCGGCAAAGACGCTTTCCCAGCTTGCCCAAAAAGAGCTGGAAGCCCTTGAGATGGGGAAAACAAAATTTGATGTCCAATTTTCCAGTAAAAAAGCACAGACACCTGAAGAGATTGCCACATCAAAAGGGGAAAAAATCGGGCCGGACGGGATGGATGGGGTTCGTTTCTTGCTCAGTCCGAATCCGGGTGAACCCTTAAAGCCCCTGGTTAAAATTGCTTCGGGCGGAGAGCTGTCCAGAATTGTTCTGGCGCTTAAGGCGGTTTTGTCCACAAAAAAATCTGTGGAAACCCTGATTTTTGATGAAGTTGATGCCGGCATTGGCGGAGCAACTTCAGAGCGTGTCGGGTTGAAACTTAAACAATTGTCTGAAAAACACCAGGTGATCTGCATCACCCACCTGGCCCAGATTGCCAAATATGGACAGCATCAGTTCCGGATTTCAAAACAAGTGGCCCAGGGCCGAACCTTTACCACCATTGTGCCGCTTCTGGATAACACCGGACGGGTTGAGGAGATCGCCCGCATGATTGGCGGGACAAAGATTACCCATGCCACCTTGACCCATGCAAGAGAGCTGCTTGCCCAGGCTTTGAGTTGACAAAACGCAGGATGTGGTTAATTTAACAACCTGTTGAAAATATGAATACAAAGGAGTGGCTATGCCGATATTTGAATTTAAATGTACCGCATGTGAAGAATTTTTTGAAGTCATTGTCATGGGCTCTGACAAAAATGACAAAGTGGAATGCCCGAAATGCAAATCAAAGGAATTTGAAAGAGTGGTTTCCAAAACCAATTTTAATATGGGAAGCAGTCCTTCAGCAAAGGCTTGTGGGATTCAGACCCAGGAAAGAATGTGTTCGGGCGGATCATGCAAGACCTATACAGTTCCCGGAGAGGCACAATAAGGTATAATTGGTGTTTATTGTTTGATGGAAGATATGCTGCAAAAAAATAAGGGGAAGTTGATGACAGAATATGCAAAGCTGATACTGGATGGAAAAGAGTTGATGCTTCCGGTGATTACAGGGTCACAAGGAGAACGGGCAATTGATATCCGCAACCTTCGCCAGCAGACCGGATTCATTACATTTGATCCGGGGTTTGGAAATACCGGGAGCTGTAGAAGTTCGATTACCTATATGGATGGGGAAAAAGGGATCTTAAGATACCGGGGGATTCCCATTGAGCAGCTTGCTGAACATTCAACCTTTGTGGAAACAGCTTTTCTTTTAATTACAGGAGAGCTGCCCACAAGCGATGAATTGATCCGAACCAGCGTGGATCTGAACGATTTTTCGCCTCTTCATGAGAATATGAAGGCTTTTTATCAAAATTATCCTCCCAAAGCACATCCCATGGGGATTTTATCTGCCATGGTCAATGCCATGCGAAGTTTTTACCCGGAATTGATAGACCTTGAAGAAGAGATGAACAAAACCTATCTGCGCCTGATTTCAAAAATCAGAACCATGGCGGCAATGGCTTACCGGATATCAAAAGGGGAGCGGGTGGTCTATCCGCGACCGGACCTGTGCTATTGTTCCAATTTTTTAAACATGATGTTTGACCGGGTTGTGGTTCCGTATCAGGTTGATAAAGATATTGTCAGGGCCTTGAATGTTTTCTGGATTCTCCATGCCGATCATGAACAAAACTGTTCAACCACGGCTGTCAGGGTTGTGGGCAGCGGGAAAACAAATATTTATGCAACGCTTTCAGCCGGGATTTCAGCCCTGTGGGGTCCCCTGCACGGGGGAGCAAACCAGGCGGTCATCCAGATGCTTGAAGCAATACAAAAAGATGGCTTAACGGTTAAAGAATGTATTGCAAAGGCAAAAGATTCAAAAGATCCGTTCAGATTAATGGGGTTTGGTCACAGGGTATATAAAACATATGATCCCCGGGCAAAGATCATGAAAAAAATGTGTGATCTTGTCCTGTCCAAGCTGAAACGCAGGGACCCGCTTCTGGATATTGCTCAGCAACTTGAAGAGAGTGCATTAAATGACGAGTATTTTAAAGAAAAAAATCTATATCCCAATGTTGATTTTTATTCAGGCATTGTTTTGCGGGCCATTGGAATTCCAACCAATATGTTTACGGTGATGTTTGCCATTGGCCGTCTGCCCGGCTGGATTTCCCAGTGGAAAGAGGATGTGTCAGACCCTGAGATGAAAATATCAAGACCGCGTCAGATTTATTCAGGATATACCCAGCGGGATTATATTCCTATTGATAAACGCGTATAGATGGACTGGCAGGGAAAAATGGCATGACAATGGTTATTGCTCACAGGGGTGCCAGAAGCATTGCCCCGGAAAATACCCTGGCTGCTGCGGCTATTGCCCGCAGGCTGGGTGCAGACCTGTGGGAAACCGATGTCAATGTCACCCGGGATGGTCAGCTCGTACTTTTTCATGATCAGACCCTGGACCGATGCACAGATGTGGCATTAAAATTTTTTGATCGGTCATCAACGCTTTTAAAAGCGTTTTCGCTCAAAGAAGTTTTGTCTCTGGATGCCGGGTCTTATTTTATCCGGACAGATCCGTTTTCACAAATCCGTGAAGGCAAGGTCGATCCGGAAAGTCTGGCAACGTTTAAAAATGAAAAAATCCCCACCCTTGAGCAGGGTCTTGCATTGGTTCAGGATATGGACTGGGCAGTCAATCTGGAACTGAAAAGTTTTGATTCAGACCGGACTGATTTTTTTCTTCCGGATCAGACTGTGACCATGATTCACCAATCCGGGATTGCCCTGGACCGGGTGATTCTCTCTTCGTTCAACCATGACTGGCTGCTGCGGGTGCGAAATCAGGAGCCGGGCATTGAAGTTGCGGCCCTTGTGGGGGACAATGATATTGATCCTCTGGATTTTGGAGATTTCTCGTTTTCCACCTATAATGTGAATGCGCAGCTTGTCACATCAGACCAGATTCATATGCTCAAGGCAAAAAAAAAGAAAGTTAATCTGTTCACGGTCAATGATCCTGATGCCTTTGCCAGATTCTCAGCTTTGGGTGTTGACGGGATATTTACTGATTTCCCGCAACGGTTCTGCTGTTCATCAACTCAGGGCATCTCTTAATTGTTTTAACAATTCAGACACTTTATAAGGCTTTTTGAGATACCCTGATGCTTTTTGCTGGAAATCATCTTCATCATATGTCTGGGATTGATACCCACTGCTGATAATCACCCGTACATAGGGATCAATTTTCAATAGATTTTGAAAACTATTGTACCCCCCCCTGCCCGGCATATTGATATCCAAAAGCACCAGATCAATATCATTTGAAGGATCGGCATAGGCTAAAAAAGCCTCTTCGCCGTTTGATGCTTCAATCGTTTTATATCCGAACTGTTGAAGGGTCTTGGAAACAAATTTTCTGACAGATTGTTCATCATCAACAACCAAAATGGTTTCGGTTCCGTGTTCAAGTTTAGATTCTTTTTCGCTCAATTTTTCTTCTTCATACTTTAAAATCGGCAGATAAATTTTAAAGGCAGTGCCCTTTCCAGGTTCACTTTCACAGGTGATATGCCCCTGATGATTTTTGACAATTCCATATACAGAAGCAAGTCCAAGTCCGGTCCCTTTTCCAATTCCCTTGGTGGTAAAAAACGGTTCAAAAATATTTTTCAGGATATCTTTGTCCATTCCCTGGCCTGTGTCCGCTACTGTCAAAAGCACATGTTTGCCGATTGTCTGGCCTAAATTATTGCGAACAAACGTTTCATCAAAAATTACGTTCGATGTTGTAATGGTTAATTTCCCGCCATCCGGCATGGCATCGGCGGCATTGCTTCCCAGGTTTAAAATGACCTGTTCAATCTGGAATGCGTCAACATAGGTATTCCAGAGATCATCTGCCAGGTGGGTCTCAATTTTAATCATTTTAGGGATGGTCTTGTCCAGCATGCGCTTTGTCTGTTTCACACACTGATTGATGTTGACCGGTCTTTTTTTTGTATCTGCCTTGCGGCTGAACAACAGAAGCTGGCCAATAAGGTCTTTTGCCCTGTCTGCCGCATTACGGATTTCCATTAGGTTTTGATAATTGGAATCATTTTCTTTTTTATTCAGGATCATCAGATCGGTAAACCCGCTGATTGCCTGGAGGATATTGTTGAAATCATGGGCAATCCCACCTGCAAGGGTTCCAATGGCTTCCATTTTTTGAGATTGCCTCAGTTGTGCCTGGAGATTTTTTTTTTCTTCTTCTGACTGTTTTATCGGACGCATGTCAATGTCAATACAGAACAGCTCTTTGCCAAAGGGAGTTTCATGCATGACATGAGAACTGAAAACCGGAACATCTTTTCCAAATTTATCAACCAGCAACAGTTCTCCGGAAGGAATTTTTTCTCCTTTTTCAAGCCAGTCGGTAATAATCTGAATGACGTATTCTCTCATTTCTGACGGCACGATCAGGTTTTCAAGCTTTTTGCCTAAGGCTTCATCCTGTGTGTATCCATATACTTTTTCACTTGCCTGATTCCAGAATATAACGTTTCGATTTTCATCATATCCCTGGATGGAAATTTCTGAAACATCTTCAATGATTTCTCGAAATCGTCGATCACTGGTTTTTAGTGCCTTCTGCTTTTCCAGACATAAAATTTTTTGTTCAAGCTCTTGATAGGTTGGTTTTTTTGTCATGGCATGGTCCTGTTCTAAAGCAACGGCATGAGCTGCCATGGCATTAATTTAAAGTAAAAAAGTCTCTAAACGCTTCAAGGGTATACTCAATATCCTGTTTTGAAATATCCAGATGGGTGACCAGTCGTATGGGACTGGCCGCTGTAATGAGAATGCCCTTTGTTTTTAAAAAAGCAGATAACGCCATCATGTCAGCGTCTATCTGTACAAAAACAATATTGGTCTGTACCATTTCCGGATCGATCCGGATATGCTCCATTTGAGATAATCCCCTGGCAAGATCCCGGGCATTTTCATGATCCAGCGCCAGACGATCCACATGATGGGTCAATGCATAGATCCCGGCAGCTGCTAAAAATCCGGCCTGCCGCATGCCGCCCCCCAGCATTTTACGCCACCGGCGGGCTGTTTTAATCTGGGCAAAAGATCCTGCAAGCACGGATCCCACAGGGGCCCCAAGCCCTTTTGACAGACAGCAGGAAATGGTATCAAAATGCTGTGTAATTTCTTTGACATCAATATTTTGTTTGATTGCGGCATTGAAAACCCTTGCGCCGTCAAGGTGAAGAAATAGTTTATTTGCCTTTGCAAAGGCATTGGCCTTTCCCAGATAGTCCAACGGCAGAACTTTGCCGGCATGGGTGTTTTCAAGGCAAAGCAGCCTGGTTTTGGCAAAATGAAAATCATCGGGTTTGATAAATTCAGCCACGGTTTTAAGGTCCAGCGTTCCATCAGGTTCAAACATCAGGGGCTGGGGCTGGATACTGCCCAGAACAGCGGCTCCCCCGCCCTCATACCGATAGGTGTGTGCTTTTTGCCCGACAATATACTCATCCCCTCTCTGACAATGGGTCAACAGGGCCAGAAGATTGCTCTGGGTACCACTGGTGCAGAAAATTGCAGCGTCTTTGCCCAGCAGATCTGCGGCAAAGGTTTCCAGAGCGTTCACGGTCGGGTCTTCGCCATATACATCATCGCCCACGTCAGCCTTGATCATGGCCTGTCGCATGGCATCCGTCGGCCGGGTAACCGTATCGCTTCTTAAATCAATAACATTCATGTAAGAAAGTTCCTTTTGCGAATTTTTTTAATTTTATCTGGTTACCATATATGGATTCAAATTACCATTGTCTCTTTGAAAAAAACAACACTTTGGCTTGATGCAAAGGTTTGAAAAAGATATATTGCCTGAATGATTCATTTAATTATTTTTGATCTGGACGGCACACTTGCAGATACACGGACTGATATCGCTTATGCGGTTAATCTGACCCGTAACCATTTTGGTCTTGCCCCATTGTCTTTAAAAGAGATCATCAGCTATGTGGGCAATGGCAGTGAAAAACTGATCCAGCGTTCATTTCATGAGCAGCCAAATGCAGACATCAAGGCTGTGGTATGTGAATTCAGCCGATATTATCAGCAATATCTGGTGCGTGAAACCCGATTGTATCCCGGGGTCACACAAGGTCTTGAGGAATTTTATAACAGGGGATACCCCATGGCCATATTGTCTAATAAACCAGGGGATCTGTGCCGGCAGTTTGTTGCGCATTTTAAACTGGACAAGTATTTTATCAAAGTGCTGGGGGGCGGGGATCTGCCTGAATTAAAGCCGCACCCCATGGGAATTTTTGAAATATTAAAGCACGCTCAAAGCCAGCGAAAAGCAATTGCCCGGGAAATGGTGTGGATGGTTGGTGATAATTCTACTGATCTTAAAGCTGGCGCTGGCGCTGGCGTAAAACGGGTATTCTGCGGGTTTGGGTTTGGCGACAAAGCCGGTCTGGAGTGTGATTATGAGATTTTTAATTTTTCTGAGCTGGTATCCATCATTGGCTGATTGTTTTTAAGATCCCAAAATAACCTTGTGCTGCTGATTGAGCCTGTGGGGTAAAAGCAGCGTAGCTACCAGGAAGTGCGATTTATGTTTTTTAAAGTTTTGATACCCATGTTTACAGGAATACTATTTTATCACAAGAGGATTTGTATATGTCAAAGATTGTATCAGTTGAGTTGATCACAAGCAAAATATATTTTATTCGTGGTGTTAAAGTCATACTGGACAGAGATCTTGCAGCACTTTATGATGTTGAAACAAGAATTTTAAAACAAGCGGTCAGAAGAAATATTCAACGAT
>JBDRPM010000005.1:0-3070 GCA_043827005.1 Pseudomonadota bacterium
ACATGGCAAGGTTGCGCTTGTCCATCCAGGTCGTGGTTTGGATGGAGTCCAGCAACTGGAACAGATCATCAATATTTAAAAATCTGGGAATGGTCTTTTCAAGCTTGGGAAACGGTATGGCATCTGCTGGGTTTGCAGCCAGTTGTCCGGTTATGACCAGATAATCAAAAAATGCCTTTAAGGCTGACAATTTTCTGGAAACCGTGCGTTTGTTTTTTTTCCCCCGCACCAGAACAGCCAGATATTTTCGAATAATTGTTTTATCAATCACTTGAGTTTTGGATTTTATCTGATTTTGAAAAACAGCCAGAATGGTTTCATCTGGCTGGTCATCTGTCTGGTCATCTGTCTGGTCATCTGTCTGGTCAGGTGCCTTCCAGCCTGAATCATCCGCCTGCACAACAAACCGGATAAAAGAGATAATATCAGACCGATAGGCCCGAACCGTGTGAACCGAATACCCTTTCTGGGCCACAAGGGTATCTAAAAATTGGTCAAGCATCAGGATTCAACCCGGCACAGGCCATTACCTGCTGCATGTCCTCCCAGACCTGCCGCTTGTATCTGGGATCTTTTATCAATAAAGAAGGATGAAAGGTGGGCATTACCTGTATGCCATGGAATTCAAAGAATTTTCCCCGGAACAATTCCAGAGACTGATCGGTTTGCAAAAAGGCTTTCCCAGCCTTTGAGCCCAGGGTGATCATCACTTTGGGCGCATTTTTCTCAATCCGCCTGCAAATGGCCGACATATCATCTGCATTACAGATAAACACCTGATCAATGGACAATTTCATGGCACCCAGAATCTTGACCAGCAGTTCCCCGCTTTTGCCCGCATAAAATCGCCCATTGGAATCGACAATGTAAACAGATGCAGTTTCCGGCCCTTGAGAAAAGAACAAATCTTCGGACAATGCCTCTGTCCACTGGTCCATCAGATGTTCTGATGCACTTGAAAGACCTGGGAAAAAGCCATTCTCCTGTTTTACAGAACCCAAATAACCTTTCAAATCCTGGATTGTTTTCAAAACCTCAGATTTCAGATCGCCGGACATCTGATCCGGGTTGTTCAAAAATGCTTTCACCTATCCTGCCTGATTGATCACAGCGTCGACAATATGATCGATGATGGCATGGGCCACCTCTGCTTTGGTCATCAAAGCCAGATCCTGAACTTTGCCGTTTTTAAAAAACAAAGTGACTTTATTGGTATCTGCACAGAATCCTGAATCTGTTTGCCCAACCAGATTGGCCGCAATCATATCCAGGTTTTTGCGTTTCATTTTATCCATGGCATAGCGTTCCAGATCATTTGTTTCTGCAGCAAATCCCACCAGGAACTGATCTTTGGTTTTCTGTTGACCAATCAATTGCAGAATATCCGGATTCTGTGCCATCTTAACACAAAGGTCCTTGCCGTCTTGATCTTTTTTAATCTTGGATGTTTCAGGGTCCACTGGTTTATAATCTGCCACTGCTGCCACCTTGATAATAATATCTGCCTGGGCCAGATGATCCAGCATGGCTTTGGCCATGTCATCACAGGAAATGACATTGATTCGGTTCACATCAGGCGGGGTTTGAAGATGGACAGGACCAGACACAAGCGTAACGCTGGCCCCTCTTTTTTCTGCTGCCCCAGCCAGGGCAAACCCCATTTTACCGGATGAATGGTTACTCACATACCGGACCGGATCAATGGCCTCCTGTGTGGGACCTGCAGAAATCAACACCTGTTTACCCGCTAAATCCTTTTTAGTCAGCATGGCCTGCACCCGGTCAAAAATAAACCAGGGTTCAGGCAACCGTCCTGTCCCCACGGTTTTACAGGCCAGAACACCTGAGTCCGGGTCAAGGATATGCCACCCGTCCTGCTCCAGCACATCCAGGTTTCTTTGCACCCGGATATTCTGGTACATGTCGGTATTCATGGAAGGACAGATCATCACAGGGCAGGTCACGGCCAGAAGCGTTGTGGTCAAGGCATCATCGGCAATCCCGTTGGCAAGTTTGCCCACCACATTGGCGGTTGCCGGTGCAATCACCACGGCATCGGCCCGATTGGCAATATCAATATGTTTGACCTCAGATACAGTATCAAAATACAGATCTGACAACACCGGATTTTCCGAAAGCACCTCAAAAGTGGTTTTGCCCACAAACTGCAGAGCGCTCTTTGTCACTGCAACCGTGACATTGGCACCGGCTTTTTTAAACAGGCGCAACAGCTCAACCGATTTATAGGCCGCAATGCCGCCGGTCACCCCCAGCAGAATATGTTTATCTTTTAAATCCATCTGCTTACTGGGTCAGGGGTGTTTCTTTGAACCCGCCATCGGCAACCAGGGTTGGCGCAACCCCCACCTCTACATAGGTATAAATCTGTTCATCCCGGATGCCTATGACACAGATCCGGTTCGCTTTTTGAAACACCATGATAGTGGTCCCGGGCGATTTGATCTGACTGAGCACAGTCCAGTTGTCTTTTTGCATATTGTTATTGAAAAAATTAAACAAAGAGCTTCTTTCCACACGGCCCTTAAGGGTAATAATGCCTGATGTAAATCCCGGCGTGGCCACCACAACGGTCCGGTCTTTGACCACACTCAATTCCATGGGAATCAACACATCCTCAAAATCATAATACATTGCCGTGGTCTGTCTGGTTTTGGCCTGTTCCGTTGCCGTCTGAGCATCTTCAGATTTTGGTGACATCATCTGGCTTATACACCCGGAGAGGAAAACAGCCAGAAACAAAATCACACCCACATTTATAAACAATTTAATCTTTGCTTTCATTTTTCCTCCCAAGATCATGGATTTTTTATTTTTCGTGAACCTATTTCTAAAACGATTTGGTCAAAATGTCAATTGTGATGAGAATAAGAAGTTTAATCTGCCAGATTCTTTCTTGCATATTCCGCATATTTGCTTTCAGGATGATCGGTAATTACTGCCAGCGATTTTTCGATGGCTTTCTTGTATCCTGAAGCCGAGCCTCCGGCGGCGTTTTCCTGTCCGCTCTTTTCCCGACGCTCCTCGGCATCATTGAAATTCTTTTTGGCAT
>JBDRPM010000006.1:0-6507 GCA_043827005.1 Pseudomonadota bacterium
TAATTTTATAATAATTCCATAAAATCTTGTAATTTCTGGCATTTCGACTTCCTAAGTTTATGTTAACAGTTTTCAATAATGATACTGTAAAGCAATTTTTTTTTCAATATCTTCTTCCTGAATTTAGATTTTGTGTTGTGTCAATTCGGCATATTCCCGATATGCCTGCATTTCCACGCCTTGCAGGCCAGGCGACTCGACTCCCAAAATTGGTAATTTATTTTTGAGTGAACCCTTACCACAAAAAAGGGAAATAATTATCACAGAGAGCCTTGTCAATAAAGGAAACAGGTGGGGTCAGCGTATCTATGGCCATTATCGTCTCCTTTGGCGAGTTGTGTGCCATAGTATGGTTTTATTCACAACATTATGCGAATAAAATAATTACAATTGACTGCCGATTGCCGGACGATCCACGGTCACAAGCCGCTTTGTCACAGGCAGACGGCTGATGTGTCTTATGAATTCCTGCTGATAAATCGGCACATTGCTGTGGGCAAGAGAGACCGCATGCCAGGTTAAAGGAAAGCCTTTCAAAGTTATCGGCCGGGCAGTGATTTTCGAGGTTTTCAGCACATCAGCCACTGCCCACTGCGGGAATATGCCGAAACCGAAACCAGCGGCCACCATCTCGAGAATCGCCTGCGGGGCGCCGACATTCATAATTCGCTTCGGCTCGATCCCTTGCGGTTTTAAAACCTGTTGATAGAACCTGTTCCTGCTTTTATCGGCATGGGAAATAAGATTATTTGCACCAAAATCTTCAAGCTGAATGAAACTGCAGGCGGCCAGCGGGTGATCCTCTGCCATGATGCAGACCAGTTGATCCTTGAACAGAGGGACAGAGGTATGGCTATCGCTGGGTAAGACAGCCCCGGAGATAATCAGATCGTATTTTTTGCCTTCGAGTTCTTCGAGCAGGTCTTCGGAATTTCCCACCTCTATCTCTATATTAGGGAATTTTTCATGAAAAATCCGCATCACCTGTGGCAGCCATTTATAGCAGAAAATGCATTGCGTGCCGACTTTCAGCTCACCTTTTTCTCCTTTCATTTTTCTTGCGATGGTGCGCTCGGCCCGGTCAACCGTGTCGATCACCTCGATCGCCGTAGCCTGGAGCTGCCTGCCGACTTCGGTGATGATCATTTTTTTACGGGTCCTGAAGAACAAGTCGGTGCCCAGCTTGGTTTCGATATCCTTTAACTGCTGGCTGAGGGCGGATTGGGTAATGCAGAGCGTTTCCGCAGCTCTCGTCATATTGCCGCTCTCTGCGAGTGCGCAGATCATGCGCAAGTGTTTGAGTTCAAGATTATGCATTGGCTTTCGATTACCTCTCCTTATTGCATTAATTATATATATTAATTTTACTTATACATAATCTCCCTGTATCTTTCAAGACAATTCACTGCGGCTTGCTGGTGGCTTCATCGGCGGGCTTTTGTTTGTTAACCTCAAAAAGGAGAAAATGGATCATGGCACTCGTGACCACTGTAGCACCGGAAAAAGCAGAAGGGATTGTCAAGGAAGGATATGAAATGTTTATGAAAAACGTCGGCGCCATCCCGCAGCCGATACAGCTCATGAGCATCAGTCCGGCACTGTTCGAATTGCAACTCAAACGGATTCACTATTTCAGCAAACATCCGAAACTCAGTTTTGCCCTGCTCGCCCATATCCGCTATCTGGCGGCACAAACCCTGGAGTATGGCTACTGCATGGACTTTAACAGGCATTTGCTGAAAAAACTGGGTTACGACAGCGATACCATTAACGCCATGGAAAACGATCCGAGCAAGTCACTGCTCGAAGAAAATGAAAGTGCTATGCTGAACTTTGTCATCAGATCAATGAAAAAGCCCGGGTCGATCACTGCAGCCGATATCGCTCAATTGAAAGAATTGGGCTGGGATGAGCGGGATATGGTCGATGCCCTGGCCCAGGGGGTGAGCATGATCGATCATGCCATCATGATGCAGGTTTTTCACATCGACCAAAGCTGTTTGCCCGGTTGATTTTAAACCATGGCGAGGCCCGGCCCCAGGCAACTGGGCAACGGGCCTTTGCCATAAATTTTCAACTTTCAAACCAGTCGGCCGTCCGTTTGCACATACTGACAAGCATCAGCATAAATAGAACTTCAATCAGAGCATTTGCTTTTAATTTTTCAGAGCTTTTATTTGCCGGATATCCTCGGATTTGCCTAAAATCATCAATATGTCGCTGTCCTTTATTACAAAATCTGCCTGTGGAACCAGTATGAAATTTTCAGGCACCAGTTCTTTAATTGCAATAATATGAACATTGTATTTTGCTCTCAGGTTCAGATTTTTTAAGCTTTTTCCTATGAATTCTCTTGGGGGGCCGACCTGAACAAGATCGTAATCATCTGAAAGGGGAATAAAATCCATCACATTGGGCTGAGACAGGCTTCGGGATATTCTCACGGCCATATCCCGTTCCGGATGTATGATCTGGGTAGCACCGACCTTTGTCAAAATTTTCCCATGATCCTCATCCAATGCTTTGACAAGAATTTTCTTTACGCCGATTTCCTGCAAATGATAACAGATCAGAATACTGGTGGCAATTTTGGTTCCAGTGGAGACAATGACACCATCCATGGTTTCCAACCCTAGGGTTTTCAATTTTTCTTTGTCTGTTGCTTCAAGCACGATGGCTTCAGTGCAATGGGCATCAATTGCCTGAATTCGTCCTTTATCAAAATCAATTGCAATAACCTCGTTACCATCTTCATACAAGGCTTTGGCTGCAAAAAAACCAAAATTACCAAGTCCTATAACTGCAAATTTTTTCATGCTATTCCTTTCATCCGATCATTATATTTTCTTCAGACCGTTCAAATCCGCTGGCAGAACCTGTGCCAATAATAATATAAGAAAAGGTGAGTACACCCACTCTGCCGATAATCATCATTAAAATAATCCAGACCTTGCCCCAGATGCTGAGGTCAGGTGTTACTCCCATGGACAGCCCCACTGTTCCAAAAGCTGAGACTGTTTCAAAAAAATATGAGAGAAAAGAACCGTGAGGGCTGTTAACATCATGCCCGGTTATTGAATCTCCGACAAGCAGCATGAATAAGACCAGACTGATCATACCGATTGATATCAGAACCAGTGTGATACTGCGGGTTATCGTTTCTGTCGGAATGCTTTTTTTAAACAGGTTGACCCGCCGTCTTCTTCTGACTCCGCTAATCGTAAACCCCACCAGCAATGCCAGTGTTGTGGTTTTCACACCACCGCCGCAGGAACCTGGGGATGCACCGAAAAACATCAGAAAAATCATCATTGCCAGGGTTGCCTCTTTCAAAGAAGCAATATCCACTGTATTAAACCCGGCAGTTCGACAGGTTATAGACTGGAATATCGGGGTCAGCAGCCGATGGCTGAAGCTTTGTCCTTCCTGTAATCCCTGTTGTTCCACCAGGCCAAAGAATAATGCTCCCACAAGGATTAAAACCATGGTTGTCAAAAGCACCGTTCTGGTTTGAACAGAAAATCTGAATCGCTTTTTTTTGTGAAATTTAAACCATGATTGCAAATCGTAAAGCACGGGAAAACCGATCCCCCCGATAACAATCAAACCGCACACGGTTATGTTTAAAAGAAAGCTGCTGCTGTACCGCACCATGCTGTCCGGAAAGAGTGCAAACCCGGCATTGCAGAACGCTGATACTGAATGGAAAACAGCCATATAAACCGCTTTCCCAACAGGATATTCTTGAACCCAGTGAAGGGTTAAAAAAATTGCTCCCAGGGCTTGTGCAAAAACTGTCAAAAGGACAATACTTTTTACCAGCCTGAAAATATCCTCCCGGGGAGCTGAAGAAAACAGGTCCTGCATGGCCATCCGCTGATGAAATGATATCTTTCTGCCCAACCAGTGAAACAGTGTTACTGAAATGGTCATAATGCCCAATCCGCCAATCTGGATCAGTATCAGAATAACGCACTGGCCAAAAATAGTAAAATAGCTTCCTGTGTCCACCACGACAAGTCCTGTAACGCAGACCGCAGAAGCTGCAGTAAACAGCGCATCCATCCAGGGGATATAATTAGCGTTTGTGGATACCGGCATTTTCAGAAGAACCGTGCCGCCAAGGATAACCAGAACAAAACTGAACAGGACAAGACTGGCAGGATGAAGTTTTAAAAATCTGCTGTGCAAGGTCATGATATTGTCCCTGGATTTAAAAAATACTCGCAATGCAGGTGATTTCCGGTTTCACACACCTCATGCAGCAGTTTTCCTCCCAAAACCATCCGGTTTTTATATGCACCGCAGACAGCTAAATCATGTTGATTGTCAATCCGGATATAATTTAAGAAAGGGCACAGCTTTATTAAAAATTGTTCTATCTGAATCGAAATCTCTTTTTCCCGGATGCGGTCCGACATATGCGTTAAATCAAGGGGTACCATTGTCCTGTATATATCGGTAAACTCCACACCTGCTTTTTGCATCTTAAGCAGCATATCCCGGTGCAGATCTTCAATGTGACAAAACTTCTCCATCGGCTCTTTCTACATATATTGGCACACATCGGTTCAACTCTATGGCAGTCAAGAGCAAAAAGGATGCCTATGGATTTATCTTATTGTATTTAAAGGGAATCCGTATATCTGTAACAGAATGTCACAATATATTATCTATAGAATCTTGAATCCTGCAAGAAAACGGCCTTGCATTCTGCAAGACTTATTCAAGCTGATATTTGAGGGTTGATGCGATGGTCACTGGTTTGTTCGCAATTTTATTCTTTATCAACAAACCGTTTAAATAGAATGTCTTCAATAATATTTTTCATGTCGTTTTCAGCAACATGAGCCCAAATCACTCTGTATTTTGATCCCATTTCAGTCTGGCTTCCAATGATTTTTCAATATCTTTGAATACTTTTTCCTGTGGTTTCACCTTGCTGTTTCGAACATCGCTTTCGCCTTGTGATATTAGTTTTAACAGGCCGATTGCACTGCGTAAATCTTCATAACTTTTAGGATCTTGAAGAACGGCTCGGGGTTCACCATTTTGAGTGATAATTACAGGACGATGGGTCGTATTTATTTGATTCAACAAATCAGCAGCTTTTGATTTTAAATATGTAACAGGTTTTATGTCATCGATAATATGCATTTTACCACCTCCAGTTCGTTTATGATACTATATTCAGACCGCATGTCAATAGTTTCCTGGATGGAAGCCATGCGAGTATTGAATCCTGCAAGACTTATTCAAGTTGATATTTTTTGCGTTTGCGCCATAGCGTGGCAGGATCAATCCCAAGCACTTTGGCAGCTTCATCAAGAGAGGATGTGTGCAGCAGAACGGTTTGAATATGCTGGCGTTCAATTTTATCCAGACTTTGCAGAGAAATATCCAGATTGGCGGATGCGTTAAAGTTTACAATTCCGGGGGCCAGATCGGTCAGGTTAAGTTCATCACCGTGAGCAATGATCACCGAACGTTCAATGGTATTGATCAACTCCCTTATATTTCCGGGCCAGGGATACTCCTGAAGTTTCTGCATGGCATCCGCCTGAATATGATGAACCGTTTTTCTGTTTATTCGGGCAGACTATTTTAAGAAAAATTCAGCCAGCAGTTGAATGTCTTCCGGCCTTTCACGCAGCGGGGGCAAAAACAGTTCCAGAACATTCAATCGAAAAAAAAGATCATTTCTAAAGGTCCCTTCGCGGACCATCTCTTCCAGATCCTTATTGGTTGCGGCTATGATACGCACATCCACAGAATGGGGATGGGGATCTCCAACCACTTCGTACTCATGGTGCTGTATGAACCGAAGCAGCTTTCCCTGGATGGTCTTTGGTATCTCTGAAACCTCATCAAGAAAGACTGTACCTCCTTTTGCCAGTTTCAATTTTCCTGTCTTATCCTGCAAAGCCCCGGTAAAAGCACCTTTCACATGACCGAACAAATCACTTTCCAATAAGCTTTCCTGAAAGGCGGCACAGTCAACCGTGACAAACGGCTGGGCCGATCGGGGGCTCCAGCCGTGAATAAGCTTTGCCAGGATGCTTTTCCCGGTTCCGCTTTCTCCGCTGATCAGAATAATGGCTTCAGAATCCGATGCCTGACGGGCAGTCTGTAAAATTTTGCGCATCCTTGGGTTCCGTGTTAAGAATCCTCCTTCAGAAAAAATACCTTTGAGCGAGGCAATCTCAATTTCCATTTGACTAACGGCCATGGGCCGCCTTGGTATTTTACCCTGGCCTGCCCACAACAAAACATGAAAGAATTAAATAAGTTGATACGTTCTTTCATATAAAACCGTTTTGCCCGTTCCAGGACAAGATCAAGCTGCCCTGGCATGAATGGTTTGGGAAGATAAAAAATAACTTAAAACCAGGATAATAGCAATGATGATGCCAAAAAGCAGGGCTGCATTTCTCTGTGCCTGGCCTGCCAGGAGGCGGGTGTGTTTTTCAGCACGTTCCATGGCATTCTCATTAATGGAAACCAGAT
>JBDRPM010000007.1:0-31582 GCA_043827005.1 Pseudomonadota bacterium
TTTCCCTCAATAACCGTTATACCATGGGGATTGCGAATGCCGATCGTACCGGCATTTCCCTGGGCACTGCCGGCTGAAACATCTGTCAAAGCATTATAGGCAAGATTAATGGTGCCACCCTGACTTTCATAATCAACACTGCCCGCGTCGTAAACCGTGCCATCCTGTTTACTGCCCTTGACCGACACCACTGAACCTGCTTTCATATTAATATCAGCAGAAGAAAAAAGGATCGCACCGGAACTCAAGTCAATGGTCCCGGAATTTTCAATACTGCCCGCAACAAAAGAAAGCCTGCCGCCGATATTGTCATTGGCTTGTGCAACAGCACTGCTCCGGTCCATCATGGACAGCAAGCCTGCTCCGCTGTCAATTTTAAAATCAAGGACCTCATAGGTATATTCATCATCACCTGCTCCCAGATCATACCAATAGGTTCCGGTCACCATTTCCGAGGTGATGGAAAGCGCTGCATCGTTCGTTGTAAAAGATCCTGCCCCCCGGAAGGTCAGATTGTTTTGACTGATCAGGTTGACAGTACTAAAACCCGCAAGCCCCACATCCCCATGCCCGATGGTGATATGGTCGGCATTAACACGCAGCTGGGTATTCCTGGCATAGGCCATTTTTCCATCGGTTTTAGTTCCGGAATTAACCATCACCACCTGATCCGAATCCAAAGAGGCCTTTTTTCCTGACTCGTCTGTAACACCGGCCAGCAATGGCGTATCTATGACAATGGCTGTCTTGGCTGCCAGGTCAACATCCCCGGCAAAGCCAATCATGCCCCGGCCGTTCAGCCATACCTGGTCCAGTGTGGAAAAACTTTGCCACAGAGCCTCATCAATAACCAGGCCGTCCGGAAGAGTAAGTCCATTGCCTGGATTCGCATCAGCAAAAATAAGATTATCAGAAGCCATTTTAATCACCTGGCCTGCATGAATATCGCCACCCCTTTCAAGCCCCATGGCATCAATGCTGATCAAATAGGAAGAGTCAATTAATGAGCCTTCACCCATCACCAGACTGCCGGTGGTGGATAAAATTGATATGGATGCATTATCACCGGTCGCCTGGATGACGGCCCCTTTTTCAAGGGTGATGTCCTCGGCAACAGCCAGATTAATCTGCTGTCCCGTGAGCACGCTGTTTTCTTCAAATATTATGGCTTGCGTGACAGCCTCGTTGCCGATATTCAATTCCCAGAGACCGGCATCAGAAATCTTTTTTGCATCCAGATACAGTTTATCTGCCAGCCCTGCAAGATTTTGATCATCCGCAAGAACTGTATCAAAATTAAAGCCTGTCCCCAAATAAACAGGGGTTGACCCGACAATCACTTCTTTTGCGCTCAATGCCAGGGTTCCATTCCGATAATCCGGGCTCAGGGCGCTGGCCCTGACAGCGTTGTTAAAAATATTGGTATTGGCGGTTATAGACAGGCTGCCTCCATTCCCGGCAGTATAACCGACAAATTCATAGGACCCTTCGGACAGCACATCAGATGCCGAACGGACCGTATAGACCTGGGCTTTGGAAGAATGTCGGCCGGTTCCGGCATCTGCTTGATACCCCACGGCCATTGCATATCCTTCCTTGCTCGCAGTAACCTGGGTCGTCGCATTCAAATTCCCCTGCAATTCAACTATTACTGCACCCTCGATAAAAGCATAGGATTCAGGTAAAAGGGCATAAATGCCTTCGGGCAGAAGATCATTGCCTTCAAAATAGATGGCATCTTTCCCGGGCAGATCACCCATGGCATTGGGAAGGATCACATATCGGTTTGTGAGTTTGGACAGCGGGTCAAGTGACCCTTCTGAGCTGGACAAAAAAGTGTATCCATACACACTGCCACCGCCTTCTATATTGATTTGAGCTCCGGATTCACCGATATATTCATTGGCCGTGATCTCGATATTTTTCTCCGGCGCCCCGGTGATAAGGGTGTTTGCAGTCATGGACTTACCGTTTTCATCATAACGATAACCATACCATTCAAGACTCTCATCATCAAGACGACCATAATTGACCGAGGTCTCACCAGCCACGGTGAGAACACTTCCATTTGCCAGGAACACCCGTTCATCGGCTTTCAACACAATCTGACCCATGGGTGCTGCCAGGACACCCTTGATTTCAATATTTTCAGCTATCAGCGTTAGTTTCCCATATGCTGAATAAATCGGGTCCAACCGGTTAACCCCTGATGGAAGAATGGTGATCTTACCCGAAGATGTCACCGTGAATTGAGAACCAGTGGTGGAATAAATCCGGGCTGCTGTCAGGGTCAGGTCCCCATCAGTAGTCAAACCGCCATCCCACTCATTATACTGTTTTTCATTAATCATTTTATCTGACAAACGGATATCCTGCTGGGCAGTCAAGGACGCAGACGAAAATCCCTGGATCTTGACATCGCCTTCAATGTCAATATCATTGGCTTTGATCACCAATGCAGCACTAGCATCGGAAGTGACCATTTCTCCGGGCAGATAGGTGTTTGCAACCTTGATATATGATGAGACAAGGGTGATGACATCCTCATTGGTTCCAATGAGGATCGGGGTATCAATACTGATTCCTTCTGCCATTTCAATGGCCTGGCTGCCTTGAAACTCAATACCTGAGAGGCTGGACAGGAAAAGCTGGTCAAACCCGTTTTCAGCCAGCCCGGCCAGAATACCATCATCAAGACTCAAGGGTGAGTCTATATTGATACTGGCAAGGCTGAAAGAGGCCCCCTTGAGAGAATCAAGACTCTTTGTCCCGATATAACCGGCATTGAGACTGGAGACCCCGGTCTCGTCTGTACCCTGCCTAAAACTGAGGCTGATACGTCCCGGCTCAGATGCCGAAATTTTAGACACAAAGCCTTTGTCTTTGTCCCTCCGGTAACTAAGGAATGTCTCTGAACCGGAAACATCCACCACACACCCCTCTTCCATGATCAGGGCTGATTCGGATAAAAAGGATATATTTCCCCCGTCCTTGGCTTCCCATAGGATCTCTCCTGTGGAAAGCCTGCCAGACTCACGGACATAGCCTTGGGCATAAAACCGGGCATCGCTTCGGACCAGCAGAGACGAGGTGTCCAGTAATGATTTGGTATTAACGGCAATGTTTCCGCCCGGTGCGGTAAATACACCTGAGATATCAGCTTTTCCCCCGGCCAGAGTAATATCTCCCCCAGGTGCCACAGACACCGAAGCATTGGGCTTAATTGTTAAAAGAGCATATTCGACCTTATCACTGTCGATATTATAATCCCCTGAAAAACTGCTTCCGGCAACAAGGCTGATGGCTGTATCTCCGGCATAGTCCAGAGGGACTGCCTGTTCCTGAACCTGCCCCCTGCCTGACAGGGTTTGCTTGATGGCAGATGGTGCCAGAGAGACATTTTCATGTATGGTCAGATCGGTTAATGAGGCCAGGGTGATTGAGGTAAATCCGGTGGTGTCAAGGCGGTCATCATCCATCACAAGCTTTCCCTGCATATGGTCCGGCAGATCTTTTTCTGAGGAATATCCCTCGGTAAGCTTGGGCGCACCATTGGTGACCACCTCTATTTCCAGGGCTTTCAGGGTGATGGAACCCCCGTTTTGACCCATCATGGAATGCCCTGCCAGACTTCCGTCCAGGACAATGGCGGGTCCCTGGATTTTAATGGCTCCGGCATCGCCGGCATCGGACAGGGTCCGGTCTGTGCCCATGATATAACCGCCGCTCACATCTAGTGCAGCGCCTTTTTCCATGACCACCCCCTGACCGTCAAGGGTCTTGTCCAGAAACTCAATATTCCCCCCTTCCAGAAAGCCTGTGGACCTGAAGCCTGATCCGGTTCTATAGGCTGAAAAATTGTCAATGACCTCACCAGCTGTTCTGATGCTGCTTCCTGCTGTTAGCACGATGCCGTCCGGCCCGCCCAGCTCCTCGTTGCTCACATAATCCAGACTTTCAACCTTGGGATCAGACCCGAAAACATATTCATCCGTTGTCTTATTGCTGACAGTGTGAAAAACAACATTGCCGCCGGGAACCAAAACCTCGCCCTGATGAACGATTCTTCTGGCATAGACCTTCAGACCCCCGGCCGGATCTCGACTCGGAACAAGGGAAATACTGGTGCCGGCTTCGGTAATTATATTTTTTGAGGCCGAAAGTGTGACATTGCTCAAACCAGACTGGCCCAATAGATCATCAGACAGCCAGGTTTCTTCGCCCCGATCTTCAGGAAACAGATCAGTTTCAGGATCAAACCCGGGGTCCATGCCAGGGATACTGGTTTTGACCACAATAGTATCCAGAATCTGATCAACACTTTGGTATCGTTCACCAATAGGGGCTTTACCGATGATAAGGGTGCCACCTTTCGGGATAAGGGTGCCGATGCTTTTCTTATATCCCAGGTCATCCACAACATCGGCCGTGTTAACCTGGTAAAGTCCCTGGGTTGCCGATGCCTTCAGCTCTCCTTCATAGGCAACCTTTTTTGCAGCCATTTCAAGTTTCCCGGCATCAAAGCCTTCTGTATAGGCTGCTGAATAGGTTTTGTGTGCTTCGGAGTAGCTGTCATTATAATTGATAAGACCGTCATAGGTCAGGTAGTCCGGGGCATCGGCAATATCATAGACCTGTCCGTCAGAGGTCAGTTTTGTGGTCTGGACATAGCCTCCAGCATAGGTGATACCGCCCCCGGAAATATCAATGACAGCCTTGTCCATTACAATAATATCCCCTGAGCCTGCGACCAGGTTGATAGTGCCGCCTTTGGTACTCATCTCAGCTGCAGACAAGGATCGACTGTTCAGGTGTTCGCTGATATTACCAATGGAAATCCCTTCATTTAAAAGAAAATAAATTGTTGTTCCCTTAAGGATTCCATTTTTCTGTAAAAATTCATCCCTCAGCTCTATGGTATTTTCCTGGGCGGACATGACCCTGTCCTGGGCTGTTTTGTCAACCCATGATCCGCTGACATCAATGGAAGTGCCCGATGACAGATAGATCCGGCCCCCATCCCCGGCATTGATGTCCAGAATGCCTGAAGGAAAGGTGATATCCCCGCTAAGATCCACCAGGATATCATGTCCCTCGGCAGCGAGAATATTAATTTTCCTTCCTGGAAAAGGGTCTGTGGTTACTATCTCCTCGCCCAGTTCCCTGAACTGAGAATCAATGCTGGAATTGCTGCCCGTGGATACCTTTTCCGAGGCCTTCAGAGTTATGGAACTTCCCGCTTTTACCGTGGAAACCGTTCGAATAAGCCCGTCATGCCGGACGATTCTGCCGTATATACCAACTTCCCCGATATCGGCAAGGATCTGACCGCTTTGTGTATTAACCGCTTCCCCGGTATAATCTGCGGTCAATGTTTCCTTTATTCCGCTGGTGGTTGCTTTCTGTTCCAGATCAAACTCTTGCCCGGCAGCAAGGATGACACGACCCTCTTCAGCTGAAATGGTTCCGCTGTTCTGCACATTAGACCCCAGCAAAAATATTCTGCCCCCGGGATTGGATTCAATAACCCCTCGGTTTTCCACATCACCCGGCTCCTGGTACCCTAAAGATCCCATGTAGTTTTCAGCCTGGTACTTCCACAGTCCGTTCTGAAAATTCTCATCCTTAATATTCAGGGAACTGGCCACCAGGGAGTTGAGGTTCACACGGGAATTCTCGCCGAACAAAATACCGTTCTGGTTAACCAGATAAATACTTCCTGTAGCGGTGAGTTGACCGAAAATACGGCTGGGATCGTTGTTGTATATCCTGTTGAGCGCGATACCGTTCTGACCCTGTTCATAATGGACATGGGCATCTGCACCGATATCATAACTTTGCCATGAAATCACAACCTTGGATTCTGTCTGCTGGACCTCAAGATAATGGTTTGCCTGGTCCGTTGTTGTACTCCACCCGGTTTGCGTCTGTCCCGGCAAAAGCACGGGCAGGGCATCAGACAAAGGGGCTGAAACACCCTGGTGGATAGGTTTTGCCATTGCCCAGGCTGGGAAAAATGAAAAATAGGTACATAAAAAAAGGAGAACCGTTCTCAAGTAAATCTGTATCAATATGCGTTTCATTTTTCCTTGTCCTTTGTGTTTAAACCCACTTAAAATCGGTAGTTACATTTAAAATACAATTGAAGATCACCTGATTGTGTATCATCGGTATCCTCAAGGGCCATCCCCCAATCAAGTTTATAATCAATATGGTCTTTCCAACTGCCCTGAAGACCTATGCCCAGGCCATGGATAAAGCTTGAATCAGATTGCCCGGCCAGGGGTTCCTTGGTAAAAAGCCAGGCATAATCATAAAACAGATACGGCATGGTCGGATATGTTTTAAAAAGACTGGGTGCATACAGCTCAATGGTTCCGTGAAATGCATTATCCGCAAGAACTTCAGATTCCATATATCCCCGGACACTGCCCACGCCTCCGGCAGAATACTGTTCATTGTTTACCAGGGGCTGATCCGTCACCTGGCCGTCTATTTTAACAAACAGGGAAAAATTTTCAGGCAGTTTCTGACGCCTTTCCAGGCCGGCGGTCATGTAAAGATAATTACCCGTGGCCCCAAACCGTTTATTCTGGAATTCATCCATATCATTGCCCAGCATCCCCCGAAGGAGCAGGTTGATATCAGCGCTGAACTGTGTTACCCCGGTCTTGTTTGGAAAAGAGGCTGCATATCCTAAAGTCATGGGTACATATGTAATGGGTGTGACAGCCCCTTGGGTATCCTCTTCAAAGTCTTTCCAGTCAAATCCGGCAGTCAGACTATGATCATACCGGCCCATGGAAGGCAGAGGCACCATGTACCGGAGCCCCAGAATATTTCCTTTTCCAATCACATTGAACCCTTCTCCACTGGCTGTTTCACTGTCAGAATAGACAACATAGCCGATCAGCAGGTGATCTTTGTTCCAGGGGACCGGCATGGAATAGGACGTAGAAAAAACCTTGACCTCATCTGTCTTTTCCGGTGACGTCTGAAACTGGGCACTGATGGAATGCCCCTTTTGCCAGAGATTATCATACCGGATCAAGCCGTTCAGGCGGGTATTGGTTGTGGTATGGGTGGACCGGTTGTTCACTTCCAGACTGCCGTGAAGCGGAAGCTTGTCCTCGACCTTGAGCTCGACATCAATTGTTCCCAGCTCCCTGCCGGGAACCAGAACCGGTGAAACCTTGAGATCCGGATTCTGGTTGATCCGTGAAAGCTCTTGTTGAATCTGCGGTAGAAAAAGAATTTTACCAGGCTGCAGGCCTGCAAGGTCCTGCTTGATTTTCTCCATGGTGAAATATTTGTTTCCCACCACACGGACCCGCTTTATCCGGCTCTCGATGACCTCCAGTTTAACCGTACCGTCTTCCACTGTCTGTTCCGGAATATTGACCAGCACAGTGGGGTACCCGCTTTCATGATAAAGCTGTTCAAGAGAATCTCTTGCTGCCTCAACATCTTCAGCAGTTTTCCCTTCTCCTGCAAAATTTTTTACCGCTTGTGTCAGCCTTTCCTTTCCCAGAACTGTATTGCCGCCAATATGAAAAGAATGGATGGGAAAGGTTACTTGTTCGGTTTCACCGGCACGAACCGGGAATGTTTCAGACTGGGCCAGCAGCAGAATTACCGTGAGAATACCCAATAATTTTATCAGATTCATGCTCTTTTTATTTGTCTTCCAGATCTGGCTCATCAATTATCCGCAGCCGACTTCTTGAGGGCCATCACCTGTTCAAGTTCATTTAATAGATGATCTGCATCCTTGAACCCGTCCAGCTTTTTGATGATATTCCCTGTGCAATCGGTGAGCACAATCATGGGAAACCCGTCTTGTTGATAAAATGATTTTAAACTCTGATCCTCATCAGAATTGGCCTTGACCCAGACAAAATCATCTTTTAATAATTTTATCCTGGGGTCCATGAAGGTTTCTTTGAATAATTTTTCACACCACTGGCACCAGTCTGCATACAGAACCAGCACCTTGTTTTTTTGGGTTTCCCGGGCAATATCCATTCCCCTGTCATGATCATCAATCCAGGGAATCTTGATATCCCTGAAGACGGAGGCCTTGGTCAGGGAGACAATTTCAAGATCCAGTTGAAGGGTTTGTCCGGCAAAAGGATGGTTATAATCCACCACAAAGTCATCGGTTCCCCTGGACACAATAATCCCCTTCCTGCTGCCGGTTTCAAAAACCGCCCCGATATAGGGCAAAAGGGTGACAATGATATCGTCCCCTGCAAGGCTTATGGTGGTTTTTCCAAAGGGTGCCTGTTCACTATACCCGTCCCGGGCCAGATTCCTTACCAGGACATGGTCCTGGACAACTTTGATGATTTCCGACTTGAAATAGGGGGTGATGATAACCGGATCACCCTCCCGGGGCCTGGTATTGAATCGTTTTTCATATTCATCAGCCGTGATGGAAATCACTTTTGGAATGGTCCGGACCAATGGAAAGGTTTGGGTTTTTTCTCTGGTGCGGATGCCGAATGCATTTTCAGGAACAAGGGTCACGGTCTTTTTTTCATGGGCTTTCATGTCCAGAACCGCATTGCCCAGCCCGGGAATAATCGTGCGATCTCCGGCAACAAGGGTTAAAAGGGATCGAACCTTGGCCCCGGCTTCAGCAATAGACCCTGTCCCGGAAAGGGTCCGGCCGTCCTCAAGCCTGGCCGTATATCTGACCTTGACCAGATCCTTGGTCTGGACAGTGCCGGGATCTTCATCCAGGAACACATCCACGCTGGTTTTTCCGGTTCGTTTGGCCTCCTGGATGGCCTCGGCAATTTTTTTCTTGATCCTCTCGATCTCGGCGTTTTGTGTAGCCTGATTCGGGGAATTCAAGGCCTGATCTTCCAGGCGATCCGGTGTTTTATCTGTGGTCATGCATCCGGATAAAAAACAGATGAAGAGTATGATTAAAACCCGCATATACCGCTGCTGTAATTTCATTATTGTCCCTGTCCAAAATATTTATTAACTGGATTCCCGGCCGGTTTTGCCTGACTGTCCGGAAGTATCTCAACCGTGCATTTCAGAATTTCTCCGCCAAAGGGATGACCATAATCCACCAGTATGTTTTCCTCGTTGCTTTTTGTAATCCTGCCGATCAGCCCGCCTGTCCTCACCAGTGTTCCGGCACGGGCCTCAAGACGTGAGACGATCATATCGTTTTCAATCTTTGATCGGGCGATTCCCCAAGGGGTTTCAACCACCAGGTTCTCAACATTGATATATTCAAGGGTCACCTTGTCCGGATCAACGGCAGTCACCCTGGCATAGTCCTGGCCGTTTCTGGACAGGATCTGGCCCTGCTCCGGCTTTTGTTTGTGGCCCATCAAAAATTCATCAAGCTTTATCTGTTTCACCCTCGGCCTTGTCCGTGTCCGCTCCACAACCCTGTACCGACCTTGTTCCTCAAGCCCCTGGGGAACATTTGATTCAATGGTCAGCTCCTGGGTTTTTCCCTTTTCCTTTCCAACAAGGGCATGGGCCAGTTTTGTCAAAAGTTCATCCTTAAAGAATCGAACCTCCCCGGGCACATGGTTCCCCACGTCCTGGCCCGCAATGAGCCGGGCCGGAGAAAACCCTGACTCGTTTGAAAATATCCGGGATTTTTTAATGGCTGAATCCCGGGCAATTGAGGGCAGCGTTGTGCCATGACATCGCCGTTCATGGCCCTGCAGGTATAATTGACCTTGACCTGCCGACCGGATTCAAGGGGTTGAACCGGCTGGGTTGCAACACATCCTGATGTCAAAAAAAACAACACCCCCATGATATAAATCTGTTTGATCCTCATCTTCTTTTCCTAAATTAATGTTAAATCAGACACTCATTCAGCATGCTTTTCAAGTAAAGGGGCACTATATCCGACTTGTGTTAGTCCGGTATTAAACTGGTATTATGGTCAGGTTAGGATTTTGTGTGGCCCAGGTTACCAATAAAAGCGGGCCCGGCTTTGCCGGACCCGCTGGAACACTAATGCCCAAAGGCATCATTCAGACCAGAAGATTAGAATCTGGGTTTAACGGTAGGATACGCAAAATCTGTTCCTTTTTCCCATTTCATGGCATTCTGGGAAGCCCAGAATGCAGACTTGGTAGCAGGAAGATTGACTTCATCTGATGCAAATGCTGCAAGAGCATCAACCAGAGCGTCAACATCACCGCTGGCATCGCTGTACAGCCACTGAGCTGACCAGAAGTCATACAGACCTTTACGGATAGTTTCGCTGTTGGCTGCAACACCCTGGTAAGTCATGGGTTTTGCCTTGTATTTTGTTGCGCAATTGGTAACACATTTGTCAGCATCAGCATACCCCACTGCACCATTCAACGCTTTAACACATTTCATTGCATCACTTGATCCCAGGTTGAAATACACAGCAGGACCCCATCCCATCTGAACACCAAAGTCTTCAGTGGGAATTTCAGTTCCTACCAAGCCTGCATCGCCTCTCATTACAGCAGCATCCAAAGTGGCAAGCGTACCGGAACCAGCATGTCTCATGCACACAACCATGGGAAGATCAACAGAGGTATCATCAGTAAACTCTTTCCAGTTGGCAACCTGGCCTGAGAAAATAGAAACCGCCATCAAACGGGTCATGTTATCAAAAGGTACTGCATTGGGGCCTGGAGTCCCTTCAACTGCAGAATCGTAATTGGCAAAAAACCCAAAAGGCACAACTATGGGACGATCGACCTGGAAATCCATTGTTTCAGGATCCATCAGGTCTGTAGGATAAACCGCATGTTCAGTGACCACATCACCGCCGTTTGGGCCAAATTCATGACCGGCTGTAATCTGCCCAAAGGTTGCGGCAGCAACATCAGATGCACCAATGGTCACATCCTGGCAGGACAAGGTTGCAATGCCATTACCAACACTTCCATTGGCAAAAGAAGCACCGAGTGCATCGGCCTGTCTTCTGTCACCATCATTTGTACAGCCATCAGGATTATACGCCGGGTCATTGGTTACCGCACGGATACCGTCAACAGATGCCCGGGTGGTATACCGCAGATAATATGTGTTGCCATCGTTGTTAAAACCGGAACCGGCAACCAGGGCACCTGAGCCTGCAGGAACAACAGTACCGGCACATACGGCAATACCGGCATCCCTGTCCTCAAGATTACCTATGGTTGAATAAACATCTGTTGCCTGACAACCCTGAGATACCAGGAAGTTTGGAGCAGCAGCCGTCCAGAACGTGAACTGTGCAGACGCACCATACAGGTTAAGATTAACTTCAGCAGCCTGGGCAGTAGCTGCCAGAGTCAGGGCTGCAGTACCGATAGCAATTCCTTTTACAATTTTTTTAAACATTTTTGTATCCTCTTTTTAATAGTATTGGAAACTAACTTTATTGATCAACACCTTGTATATATATTAAGCATTCTTTTTTCTACGGATGCCGGCAAGTCCGATCAGGCCGGAACCTAAAAGAATCACTGCGCCCGGAACCGGAACCGGATTTGGATCCATTTCTGGGTTCAGAAAAACAGAACCATCAGCATTTACTCTAAGGGTCGCCAGGTAGTCTGTTCCACCAGCGCCTTTCTGGAGAGTGATTCCGTTATAGTTATAAAGGTACATGTCCACATATCCGTCAACAACCAGTGTGCCTTCAGTTTCACCATGGTTAAAACCAATGGAATTGAGGTTGGAATATGAACCAGGTTTGTTTGAATTGGAGTTCATTTTTGTATCATAGGAAAGAGGGATTCCAGCCGCGCGTACATTCTTGTCAGCAGCACCATAGGCTGCCATTAAAACATCATTATTGCCCTTAAAACCACCGAAACCAGCTGTATTGATACCAGGCGCTGTTGTTGCTGTGGTGGCCCAGTACGGAACATAAATACCACCAGTAGCCCAGATACCAACACTAAGCTGACTTACGTCTGTAATGCCATTGTAATCAGAAAGCGTAAAGGATCCTGCTGATGCAAGCTGCACATTTTCAGCTGTAATAAAATCGATTCCTGTAACAGCACCCAAATCAATGGCCACTTCGTTGTCATCTTGATTGTAAACTACCATAGTCAAGCTGTTCGAGCTGAATGCAGCGGCCGTACCTGCAACTGCAAACACCATGAAAGCCGCCAAAAAACCTGCCAATACTTTTTTCATCTTTTTTTTCCTCCTAAAAATTAATTTGTTTTAAACTTCCTTGAATTAAATTGGCGGTCAGGCTGTCTTGTTTTTATTGTCTTTATTTTTTTATTTTTTCCTGGATCGTGGCTATCTTAAATTTAAAGGTTGCTCAAAGCTTACCTTATTATATAGTGCCGTTTATCCTTTTTTTTAACTAAACAAGACCCTTGACTTTCCGGCCTCCGGTCACCCGGAGTGTGGCTTTTTCTAAACATGGATAGGTTATATCCCGTCCACATTAGACGGTAATTAGGTACAAATTAGATTCACGTAATAGAATGATTTTTATTCAAAAAAAACTTTTTAAGCTATGATTTCAAATAGTTAAAAATTTGTTTTTTTTATTGACATGTTCCGGAAGAAGAGGGCGGATTTTTTGATGGGAAAAAAATTTCACAAAACAGCTTCATTACTAGCGTGCTGTTAGAGACCTGCCCAAGTTGTGTGGGGAAAATTAGGAATGACTCAAAAATACAGAACAAAAGGTTAAGGATTTGTTTGCACGAATGAGGGGCTGCCCACAATCAGGGGAGAAAAAGACTTTTATGTGCCCAGCCGGTCTTGTCTTTACCCAAAGAAACCCGGTACCAGTCCTGGCTTTCTTCCAGCAGCACCAGGGTGTCTCCTTTTATCACCTTGTATTTGATCCCGGCATCGGCCTTTGGAAACTCCCTGATCCGGCCAATGTTCGCCATGACCCGGACTGTTTTGGCATTGGTTTCTTTGATCAATTCCCTGGGTGCTTTTTGGTCAAGGTCTTCTGGGGGTGTGCTGATAACGCCTGCCTGAGCCGGTACAATTGATTGGGAAAAAATACTTTCATGGGCCCATCCCAGTTGGCCGTCCTCACCTTCAACCAGGAACCATTGATCGTCCCTGCCAAGGAGCATCATTGAACAACCCTGTTTCACTTTTTCAATAACAAAGGAATCAACGATGGGTTCTGACCGGATATTGCCCAGGGTTGCCTGGATGCTTTTCTGAATCGGGTAGGGTCTATCCTTATGGAACGGATAAATAAATTGAGCCCGCCATGGTTTTTCAGATGCATAAAAATCCAGCTTGGTTGTGTATTCTTCTGGCACTAGAGAATTTGCTGACTTGACCTGGGAAATGATTTTCTCCTGAAGCGCAACTGCTTCTGAAAACCTGCCAGCTTCGGCCAGGGCTGATGCCAGTGTATCCAGCGTATTTAGACTGGAATACAGACGGACTGCTTTTTGGGCCATTTCAAGTGCCTTGATGCCATTCCGATATTTTTCTTCCGGGCATACTGACAGCATCCAGGCCAGTTGGTTGATCGCATCTATATTTTCAGAATCATGGGTGATTCCATCCACAAAATCCAGGAGCGCTTTGTCATAATCGCCTGCCTGGTAGAATGCCATCCCCCGGGAAACATAAACATCTGATGATTTTGCATCGATCTCCAACGCACGGGTATAATCGTTTATGGCCCGGTCGTTGAATCCTTTTTTAAACCAGGCAATCCCCCGGTTCCTGAGAGCATTAAACGATTTCGGATTCAGTCCCAATGCCCTTGAATACGCCACAATGGCCCGCTCATCTTTTTCTTTTCTGAACCAGGCAGCGCCAAGGTTGTTATAAAATTGCGAAATTTCAGAATTGAGTTCAATGGCCCGGGTATGATCGGCAACAGCCTTGTCATACTCGCCCATAAAATAAAAGGTCATGCCCCGATTGTTGAACGCATGTGCCAACCTGGGGTCAAGCCTGATCGCCTGGTCATAATCTGCAATGGTTTTTTTAAAATCCCCTGTTTTGAACCATGCTGCTGCCCGGTTGATATAAAAATCTGTTACGTCAGGTTTTAATTCCAATGCTTTTGTATAATCTTCAATGGCTGTGCCATAGTTTTCCTTTAAATACCAGATCGCACCTCTGTTATTATAGGCATTGGCATTTTGAGGATCGATTTCAACCGCCCTGGAAAATGAATCAATGGCTTTTTCATACTGGCCGATCCGGTTAAAAAACAGACCCTTTTGATACCAGTCTTCCGGATTTTGGCAACTCCCCGGCCGGGTAAAGACAAGGATCATAAAAACAGACACAAACACCAAGAAACCAATTTTTTGCATACTTTCCATGTAATTATAGTGTATGATTCATGAATAGGTTTGATTTTTATCTCGGGACAAAATAGACATCAAACGTTGTAAAACTCTGTCATAAACCATTATCCGTTCATTCCTTAAATCGATAGCCAACGCCCCTGACAGTCTCAATAATATCAGCATAGTGCTTTAATTTTTTGCGAAGCCCTGCAACAACTACATCAACACTCCTTGTTGCTACAGGACGGCCATCTCCATGAAGCGCATCAACAATCTGCCCTCTGGTGAAGACCCATCCTTTTTTACCGCCAAGCGTGGAAAGCAGTTCAAACTCGGTTAACGTCAAATTGATCTGCTCACCCTCCAAGTTCACCCGGTGCTTGGCTCTGTCGATGATCAACTCTTTTTCCTGATGAAATCTGTCAGGGATATACGGCGTTTTTTTCCTTTGCCGTCTTAAAATTGATTCTATCCTGGCCACAAGCTCTTTTGGGCTAAACGGCTTTGACATATAGTCATTTGCTCCGGATTCAAAACCATCGATGATGTCGGAATCTTCATGTTTTGCGGTTAGCATGATAATGGGAATATTGCTTGTGTGTTGATTGTTTTTTAAATGTCTTGTCACTGCAAGACCGTCAATACCCGGTAGCATTAATTCGAGAACCACAAGATCCGGCAGTGCATGTTCAGATAATTTGATTGCCTGCTCTCCGGAGAATGCGATTAATACCGAATATCCATTGATAACCAGCGTATGTTTAAGCAGTTTGATAATTTTCTCATCGTCATCGACGATCAGAATGGTACTGTTTGACATCCTTCACCCTTGATTATTGATGAATGTGAACTAAAAAAAACCCAATGCCATATAAAAAAATGCATAGGGTTCTGATCTAACTGTATTGTGTTAGATTTATACCAGGATTGTATTACAACCTTGTTAAATTTTTAAAAACAATGATGGCGGCCTAAAGGCAATACACCCTATTCCATTGACAGTTCCTACCTTGTGGTATATGTTTGTATAAAACAATTAACGTATTCATCCTTTACAATTAAAAGAGTTGATAATGGAACGTATTGATTTCAAAGACATTCGAGCGAAACTGGTCAAAACGCAAAAAGAAATGGCACAGCTTCTTGGAGTTTCCATCAAAGCCATTCACAGCTATGAACAGGGGTGGCGGAAAATCCCCCACCATGTTGAACGGCAACTGCTGTTCCTGTTGTCCCGGTCCAGACTGAACAATGGCAAAAATTTAGCCAAGTGCTGGGATATCCTTAAATGCCCGGACAGCAAGCAAAAAAAATGTCCGGCATGGGAATTTAATTCAGGAGACTTGTGCTGGTTTATCAATGGCACATCATGCAGCGGTAAGACCCATACCTGCTGGGCAGACAAAATGGAAGAGTGCAAAACATGCAAAGTCTTTAAAGGCTTTTTTGAAACACAACAAGGATCTTAAAAATGGACGATATCTTTAAAAATACCTTTTGCCAGCCCATTAGAGAAAATGCCTCCGCACACCGCCAGGAGCTTTCAACAATCATCACAAATATCCTGGCCACCATGGAAGATACCCGATGTTTTGCCCATATCGGTGATGAACCCATTCATTTTTCCACATCGGTTAAAGAGATGATCGATAAGTTCAGATTTATTCTCTTTCCGGGTTACTTTTCTGAAGAGAAAATCGATGGGGCAAATCTGGTATACAGCATGGGCCAGGCTCTTTCCCAGCTGTATGATATCCTGTCAGAACAGATCATCCATGTGTTGAGGCATGATTGTTTACGGTATGGCCAGACCTGCTCGGAATGTGAATCCAGCGGTAACAATGTGGCGTTAAAAGTGATCCAGACCATTCCTCAACTGCGTCTTACCCTGGCTGAAGATATCAAGGGCGCCTATGACGGTGACCCGGCCGCCAAAAGCCATGATGAAATTATTTTTTCATACCCAGGACTTTATGCCATCACCGTATACCGGATTGCCCATGAACTCCATGCGCTTAAGGTTCCCCAACTGCCCAGAATCATGTCCGAACATGCCCACAGCCTGACCGGTATTGATATCCATCCGGGTGCAAAGATCGGAAAGCGTTTTGTGATTGACCACGGCACCGGTGTTGTTGTGGGTGAAACCAGCGTCATCGGCAACAATGTGAGAATCTATCAGAATGTCACCATCGGGGCTTTGTCCCTTCCGCCCAATGCCGGAGAAAAGCTCAGGGATGCCAAACGTCATCCCACCATTGAAGATGATGTTATTATTTATTCAGGTGCCACCATCCTTGGCGGCCAAACCATTGTGGGTGCCAGATCAATCGTAGGGGGGAACGTCTGGCTCACGGAATCTGTTCCGCCGGACACCAAAGTGTTTATGGAATCCCCCACCCTGATTTACAAACACCAGCACACCCAGGGCAAGGACTGATGCAAACAAGGAAAGGACTGATATGAATTTATATTCCGATATTACCAGAACCTGTGGCAACACTCCCCTGGTCCTGATTAAATCCGCCAGTCAAGCCACCGGGGCCAACATTTACGGAAAGCTTGAATTTTTCAACCCGCTCTCCAGTGTCAAAGACCGCATCGGACTGGCCATGATCGATGATGCGCTCAAAACCGGCAAGATCGATTCTGGTTCCACCATCGTGGAACCCACCAGCGGCAATACCGGCATTGCCCTTGCCTTTGTGTGCCGGGTCAAAAAGCTCAAGCTGATCCTGACCATGCCGGAAACCATGAGCATTGAACGAAGGCAGCTTTTAAAACACCTGGGCGCCACCCTGGTGCTGACACCTGGCGCTGCCGGAATGAAAGGGGCTATTGAACAAGCAACAAAAACAGTGGCCCAAACCCCTGGCGCTTTTATGCCGGACCAGTTTTCCAATCCTGCCAACCCGGAAATTCACCGCCAAACCACAGGACCTGAAATCTGGAAAGATACAGACGGAAAAATCAATATTTTTGTGGCAGGCGTGGGCACAGGCGGAACCATAACCGGCGTGTCAGAGGTGCTTAAACAGAACAATCCTGCCATCCAGTCCATTGCAGTCGAACCGGCGGCCTCTCCTGTTTTGTCCGGCGGGAAACCCGGCCCCCACAAAATCCAGGGCATTGGCGCAGGTTTTATCCCCAAAAACCTGAACATAGACATAATAGATGACATCTTGACCGTTGAAAATGATCAGGCCTTTGCCGGGGCAAAAGAACTTGCCCAAAATGAAGGAATTTTGTGCGGCATCTCATCCGGCGCCAATTATCATGCAGCAAAAATAATGGCAGCCCGGCCGGAAAACAAAGGCAAAACCATTGTCTTTATTGTCTGCGATACTGGCGAACGATATTTAAGCACAGCTTTGTTTGCCGACAATTAGCCACAAAATATTAAATCACTGTCTTTAAACCTGAAGTCACCAACAGATCCGTTTTCCGCAAAATGAATCCATTCCATCATATTTACCAAATCTTTGCCCTGTCTGATATTTTATTCGCAAAAACAAATGAGGCGTACAATTTAAGCCGTCTTCTTTTTTCTGATGCGAGTCAATAAAAAACAAAGCGCTTAAACAACCGCCCGGTTTTCAAGTTTGCCCGGATAGCCTTAGCTCTGTACATACTGACGTTTGTTCCAGTTAAAGGTGCCGATGACATAACCGGCCATCTGAATACCCATGCTTTGGCCTTAAAGTCAAACGGCAGAGTAAAGGATGCCATCAAATACTGGGAAGAATCATCCCGGATGGAACAATCCTATTCTGGATACGCAAATTTGAGCCTTGCAAACATCTCAATGAGAAATCGAGATACTGGAAAAGCCCTGGCTTATCTGAATAAAATTGACCCATCCTCTTTTGCAGCCGCCGATAAATACCACATGACCGGTGATTTTTTTAATAAGCAAAAAAATTATGACAAAGCAATCCATGCCTATACTCAATCACTTGAAATCAATTATGGCCAAAAAAAAGTCTGGGATAAATTAATTTTGTTGAAAAAGCAACACGATAGAAGAGATCTTCTTAAACTAATCCATGAATACAACTATGTCTCTTCATTCTATCAACGTTAGAACAGCCTGGAATCAAGCAGAGCGTCATCCAAAAACAGATGGAAATATTATGATCAATATTTGCCTACTTTATCTGCTGAGGGTCACACACATCCTCTTTTTTAACAGCACCTCTGCCACACCCGCCGCAGAAGAACTCAAATTTTGCTATCTGAGGTTTACACAGATGTTTTTTCTTTTTGGCCTGTTCACCGCAACTTTCACAAGTGTATATTTTTCCTGCTTCAGTCGGGTCACACAAATGACCGCCATCAGCTGAAATTTTGCCACAGGTTTTGCATGTATAGGTTGTCATAACTCCCCCTTTTTGGGTATAAAAAATTATTTAAACATTAACACATATAAGCTCGATCATACCATTTTGCCCTCTTTCCAGAAAGGAGACATGGCCCGCAGTTTTTCAATCACCGGAACCAGGCTGTTGATGATATGATCCATCTCCTCTTTTGTATTATAATGAGACAGAGAAAACCGGATGGAGCCGTGGGCTGATTTTAACGGCACTTCCATGGCCATGAGCACATGGGACGGATCCAAAGAGCCGGATGTACAGGCAGAACCGGATGAGGCACAAATCCCGTCCCGGTCCAGCATCAGCAGAATGGATTCGCCTTCAACCGCTTCAAATCCGATGGAAAGGGTGTTGGGCAGTCTTTTGTCAAGCTCACCGTTTACAGCAGAACCGGGGATCTTGGCCAGCAATTGATCCTGAAGATAGTCCCGGAGTGAGCGAACTTGTGTATCCATGACCGGCAGATTTTCCTTGGCCATTTCGCAGGCTTTCCCAAGTCCGATAATGGACGCTGTATTTTCAGTCCCGCCCCGCCGGCCCTGTTCCTGGTGACCGCCGATAAGAAGGGGAGAAAACTTTACGCCTTTTTTGACATACAACACCCCGATCCCTTTGGGACCATGGATTTTATGCCCGGAAACAGAAAGCATGTCAACTTGAGCTGCTTTGACATCAACGGGCACTTTCCCTGTGGCCTGGACCGCATCAGTATGAAAAAGGATCCCTTTTTCTTTGACTTTTTTACCGATCTCTTCAATGGGGAACAATACGCCGGTTTCATTGTTGGCCCACATCAGCGACACAATAGCGGTATTGTCTGACAGGCTGCTGTACAGGATATCCAGATCAAGGTTTCCTTTTTTATCCACAGGCACAAAGGTGACGTCATATCCTTTTGTCCGTTTAAGATGTTTAAACAGCTTGTTAATGGCTGGATGTTCCACCTTGGAAGTAATGATATGCTTTTTTTCCGGAAAGGCGTTAATGGCAGACAGAATGGCTGAATTATCGCTTTCCGTACCACAGGAGGTAAACACAATCTCATCCGGATCAGCATTGATCAGATCCGCCACCTGCTGTCTGGCCAGCTTGACCTTCTGCCCCACCTGCCCCCCAAAGGTATGCATGGAAGAGGGATTGCCATAAAATTCGCCTAAAAAAGGAAGCATCTTTTGTATCACTTCATCAGCCACTTTTGTGGTTGCATTGTTATCTGTATATACAATTTTCATATGTTTTTATCCTTTGGCAGTCTGTGATTCAATTATTTCATCAATCCGGTCCAGGCACTGTCCGCAGCCACCGCCGGCTTTCAGATAATTGGTGATCTCTTCAGTGGTTTTCAGACCATTGGTCTTGATGGCATCAATAATTTCAAGGTCTGTGACATCAAAACACTCGCAGACAATCTCGCCTGGTTTTTCAAGAATCTGAATGCCTTTGTAATCGGCAATGGCTTTTTTTAATGCCTGCTGCCCCATGACAGAACAATGCATTTTCTCTTTTGGAAGACCGTCAAGATAATTGGAAATATCATCATTGGTAAGTCTGGACGCCTCATCAAGGGTCATTCCCTTGATAATTTCGGTGAGCGCAGATGAAGATGCCACTGCACTGGCACAGCCGAATGTCATAAAAGAGGCGTCTTCAATAATTTCACCTTTCCCCACTTTTAAAAAGAGCTTTAACGCATCTCCGCAACTTAAAGACCCGTGCTCTCCAACCGCATTCGCCCCTTCCAGTTCCCCGCTGTTTCTCGGGTTTAAAAAATGGTCCTTAACCTTATCTGTATATTCCCACATAACCTATCTCCTCAATCAAATCACAGCCTTGATTTATTAATATTCAATTTTATACGTCTAAAATACTACAGGGTGGTAGAATGTCAATTCACGGGTTTATCTTTTTTATTGAGCCTGAGCCGACCTGTTCCTTATCATGACAAATCCACACGCACAGCATTGTTCACCTGTATCCATTCCGTGGTTATTCTGGTATCTCTGGTTACAATCTGCACCCCGTTTTGAACTGCTTTTCTCAATTTTTCACCATATTCCCTGTCAATGGTATCTGCCGGTTTAAACACCCTTGCATCTGTACGCTGGATCAAATAAAAAATCACACCCCTGTGACCTTGAGCCACGAGCTGTTCCAGTTCCTCAAGATGTTTTTGCCCTCTTGTGGTCACAGCATCCGGAAAACTGGCAATCCCGTCTTCCACCAGGGTACAGTTTTTAATCTCCACATAGCATTTTTGTCCGTTTGTCTTCTCCAGCATCAGATCCAGGCGGGTGTGGTCACTGGTTTTGACCTCTGCTGTCACGGTTTCATATCCAGCCAGTTCCTCAATCAGCCCTGCTTCAATAAACTGTTTAACCAGCCGATTGGGCACCAGGGTGTTGATGCCGACATAAGTGTCTGCTACCTTGATCAGCTCCCAGGTCTGGGCATACTTTCGCTTTGGATTATCACTGGTTGACAGCCAGACCAAAGAACCGGGTATGGCACAGCCTTTCATGGAACCTGAATTGGGGCAGTGCGCTGTTATAACCTGTCCTGTATCCAGTTCCACATCGGCCAGAAATCTTTTATACCGCTTAATCAGCCGTCCTTGAGTCAGCGGCGGCAGGCGATAACCGATTTCCGCAACCTGTTTATTATTTAGTGTTTTCAAGTATAAACCTTTTCTTTTAAATCTTCCAGGCTCAATTCATTTCGTATACCATACCGGGTCAGACAAAAATCATATTTCACCGGATCATGTGGCATTATTTTGGCAAACCCCCGGGTGATTTCAAGGGCTGTTTTTAAATCTGCCCCTTTTCTGCTGGTAAACCCGAGCAACAGGCCGATGCGGTGCATATGCCGATCCAAAGGAATGATCAGCCGGGATGGATCAATCCGGGTCCACCCGCCAGGATCCACCTGATCCTGTCTCACCATCCATCGCAAAAAAAGATGACTGCGCTTGCAGGCACTGTTTTTTTCAGGATCTGCCAGAAGATGACCAATACTCTTTTCAGGGTCCAGTTGCCGACAAAAATAAACAAGCCCGGGCAGGACTGTTTCATCTGTTGGCGACATGCCTGCATAAAAACAATTTTCAAGAGATCCAAAACGATTGAGTACTCCTTGTATCCCCACCAACAGATCCACCAGATGTGTATCCCTGGCAAACCGGTAACCAAACCCTTTAAAATCTTCAGCCATATCTGATTTAGATTTTTCAATCAAATACCCATGGGGTGACGGCTTCATCTTTTCAAGTACATGCTCTACGGTTTTCATGATCTGCAACACCTGACCATAGGCACAACAGGCGGCGATAAAGCCTGCAATTTCACGGTTCTTTTTGTCTGAGTAATTGTAAAGATATAAGAGCGGATCAGGATCGATATAAACCCGTTGATTGTATTGTGCATAAATTGCTTCCAAACGGTTGGTTAACCTGCCCACTTCTGTATCCATAAAACGCCTCAACATTTAATGATCATGATTATTTATATAAGCAATTCCAGGGCCAGAGAGGATTATACAACTTTTTTTATCTTGACTATGGGTTTTTGAAGGGCATATGATAAGCTCTTTATTTTAAACAACAAAGCGTCATTGAAAAACACAAGGAGCACATAAATATGCTGCAGGACAAAAAAATAGGGTTTATCGGCAGTGGAAATATGGCTGAAGCACTGGTCAGCGGCCTGGTTCTCTCCGGGGCAGCAAAGCCTGAAAACATTCTTTGTTCAGATATTGCCCAGGATCTGTTAACCAACATCAAAAACAAATACAAGGTCAACACCACCTCAGACAATTGTGAAGTGGCCAGACAATCTGAAATTGTTATTTTTGCCACCAAGCCCCAGATTCTGGGATCGGTTCTCAAAGAAACCGCATCGGTTCTGGATACATCCAAACTCATCATCTCCATTGCCGCCGGTGTCCCGCTGGCTGCGATTGCCTCGGGCCTTCACAAAAACCTGCGGCTGATCCGGGTCATGCCCAACATCTGTGCCTTTGTAAAAGAAAGTGCCACTGCCATTGCAGCGGGTGAGTTTGCCACCAAGGAGGATGTGGCCCTGGCCAGAGCCATCTTTGATTCTGTGGGAAAAACAGTTTTTATACAGGAAAACGTTCTCATGGACGCTTTTACAGGTCTTTCCGGATCTGGCCCTGCTTATATCTTCACAATCGTTGATGCCATGGCAGACGCTGGCGTGAAAATGGGATTATCCAGAAAAGACTCTTTGTTTCTTTCCACCCAGACTGTTCTGGGTGCTGCCAGGCTGTTGCTGGAATCCGGAGAGCACCCCGGCCAGCTCAAAGACCGGGTGGCATCCCCGGGCGGTACCGCCATTGCCGGCATCCACACCTTAGAACAGGGCGGATTGCGAACCACCATGATCAATGCGGTTGAATCAGCAACCAAGCGGTCAAAAGAACTGGGTGAAATGATGGTGAAAAGCTTTTTGGAAAACAACAAATAAACGTCTTAAAATAACCGTGGCAGGTCAGGAGAATAATCTCTCTTGCCTGCCACGTTTTTTTTACAGCCTAACGCACATTGATTCTTTTTTCAGGACACACTATATTTCAAGTTCTTTTCTCAACCAGTCCCGCACTTCCCCCTCAACCGCATACACCCCTTTGTATTTTCCGATCCCCTTCATGAACTCATCTTCAAGGTTTCCAGGGAGTCTGAAATTTCCCAGTTCTTCAGAATCAAACCCTCTTCGCCTGACCAGGGTTAAAATCGGGGGTTTCTTCCAGGTGTTGATCACAAAATAAACAGTTTCATTGGTATTATCCCTTGAATTGTAATACGCCTGAGATCGCAACGGACCCCATTCCAGATGAAGTGCAATGGCTTCTTCAGGTGTCATATCCCAGTCAACGGAATTCACAAGATTATAATTCTTTTTTATTTCACCAAGATTCATATTGTCCTCCACTCCTTTGGTTTTACTTAAACTTATAAACACAAACAGAGCAAATTGCGTGCCTATCCATGAAACAGATGTTGAAACCCAATATATAAAGGGGTTGAGGAATTTTAAACAAAGCAGCGGCAGTTAGGAATACAATGGATTGATACAACTGTGTGGCACGGCAGACGAGACAGTTTTGACTCGCCTGCCGCTAAAATATTAAATTACCAGTTTTTACACAGCAGTTCAAAAAAATCAGCCGGTTTTACACAGGCCGGACATTTTTTCGGTGCTGCTTTTCCAGTGTGGATATATCCGCAACTCAAGCATCGCCAGACCTGCTCTTCATCTTTTTGAAATACCCGATCTGTGGCAATGTTCTCTGCCAGTTCAAGATAAAGGGTTTCATGATGCTGTTCAGCTACAATAATATTTAAAAAGGTATCTTCTGCCCTTTCAAACCCTTCCTCTCTGGCCACTTTTGCAAAGGCTGCATACATATCTTCACTCACATATTTTTCCAAAGCTGCTGCCGATAAAAGATTGGCACGAGTATCCAGAATTACGCCCGTTGGGAACGACCACTTGATTTCAAGTTCTCCCCCGTTAAAAAATTTAAAGAACCGCAGGGCATGTTCATATTCCTGGCCTGCGGTTTCATCAAATATCTTTGCAATCTGGATATACCCTTCTTCCCTGGCCTTGGTGGCAAAAAAATTATACCGGGTTCTGGCCTGGGTTTCTGCGGCAAAAGAGGTATGAAGATTTACTGCTGTCCGGCTTTCCCTGAATTTCATATTTAAACCCTTTGTTATTCTTCTACAATAATGGCCTCAGCACCACACTCTGCTGCTGCCTGACGAACTTTATCTTTAAGGTGTTCCGGAATTTCATCCAGCTTAATGGTGGATTTAAGCTGATCTTCGTCATATTCGAAAATTTCCGGACAAAGGTCATTACAATTACGATCTCCCATGCACATTTTGGTAATGGTTACTTTCATCTTAATCTGTTCCTCCAGTTAAATGTTTGTTTGAAAAGAGTTTACACTCTTCTTTAAAGTTACTTCTTTTCTGCTGTTCCTGCCCAATTCATGTATGACCGGGAACTCCGTTTTTGGACGGCTCAAAGAGGAGCATAGCTCACAAAGTTGCCCAAACACTAATTACGCATCCAGGCATGGTATTTTTCCACCCATGCCAGAAGTTTTTTCGGGGCATGGGTCTTTTTCCACAAACCTGCTGCATACTTATTGGCTTCAGCCATGGTGGGATAGATATGGATAGTCCCTAAAATCTTGTTCAATCCAAGTCCATGCTTCATGGCCAGCACAAATTCTGCCAGAATATCGGCTGCGTGATTGCCCACAATGGTAACTCCCAATATCTTATCTTTTCCCGGAATGGTCAACACTTTTACAAATCCGTGGTCTTGAGAATCTGCAATGGCCCGGTCCAGATCAGCAAGACCATACTTAACCATTTCATACTCAATACCAGCCTGTTCCGCATCTTTTTCATTCAACCCCACCCGCGCCACTTCAGGATCTGTAAATGTTGTCCAGGGAATGACCCTGTAATCTACCCTGAATTTTTTAAAACTGCCGAACAGCGCATTCACAGAGGCATACCAGGATTCATGGGCAGCCGTATGGGTAAACTGATACCGGCCATGGACATCCCCACTGCAATAGATATTGGGAAAATTGGTCTGCAAAAAATCATTGGTTTCAATATTGTTTCTTTGCCCCAGCACCACGCCAAGCTCTTCCAGACCAAATCCTGCAACATTGGGAATACGGCCCAACGCCAGCAAAATGGAATCAAACAGTACCTGAATTTCCTGTCCATCATGTTCGCAGATCAGCGTTTTTTTATCCCCACTAACTTCAACCCGCTTGGCGGTATGGTTTAACAGAAGCGTTATTCCTTCCTGTCTGAACCGACCTGCCACAATATCCGCGGCATCAAGATCTTCTCTGTCCATAATCTGTGCATGTCTCTGAACCATTGTCACAGAAGATCCCAGTCGGGCAAAAGCCTGAGCCATCTCACACCCGATAGGCCCGGCACCCAGTATCACCAGATTTTTGGGCTGCTCCCGTATATCCCAGATTGTATCGCTGGTCAGATAATCAACCTTTTCAAGCCCGGGAATATTGGGAATCATGGGGCGTGCGCCCGTGGCCACAATAATATTTCGCGTGGTCAGAATCTGGCCGTTAATTTCAACTTCAAACGGTGATATCACCCTGGCATTGCCTGTAAAACAATCCACCCCCAGCCCGGTATACCGCTCCACTGAATCATGGGGTTCAACCAGCTTGATCTTGGATTGAACCCGCTCCATCACCGTTGAAAAATCAAACTCAAGTGATCCGCTTTCAAATCCAAACTCTTTGGCCCGTTGAACATGGGACAAAAGCCTGGCACTGGCAATCAATGCCTTGCTGGGCACACACCCGGTGTTCAGGCAGTCACCCCCCATCTTGTGGGCTTCAATCAAGGCTACTTTTGCCTTGACCGCTGATGCAATATATGAGGCCACAAGCCCGGCTGATCCGGCTCCAATCACCACCATATTATAATCAAAAGACTTGGGTTTTATAAATTTTGAATAGATTTTTTTCTTCCGGATCACCTCGGTAACCCGCTTGGCAATCAATGGAAAAACACCCAGAAGAACAAAGGAAAAAATAATATTGGGCGACAATATGCCGGAAACAGATTCCAGCTTTGCCAGCTGGGTTCCGGCATTGATAAACACAACAGTTCCAGGCAACATACCCGCCTGACTGACAAGATAATACACAGATGTCTTGATCGGGGTCAGCCCCATGACAAGGTTGATCACAAAAAACGGAAAAACAGGGACCAGCCTCAGGGTAAACAGATATAACCCGCCATCCTGCTCAATCCCCTTATTGACAGCCAAAAGCCTGGCGGAAAACTTTTGCTGAACCCAGTCTTTGAACATATATCGGGAAAACAAAAAGGCCAGGGTGGCCCCAATGGTGCTGGCAAATGACACCAAAATCAGTCCGTAAAAAAGGCCGAATACAGCACCGCCGGCAAGGGTCAGAATAACCGCACCGGGCAAAGAAAGTGCTGTTGCCACAATATACACAGCCATATAAACCGCCATGGTCAGCAGCCGGTGTTTTCCATAATAGTCTTTGAGCGTATCCAGCTGTTCTTTTAAACTGGCAAGGGAAAGGTACCGACCCAGATCATAATAAGAGAACAAGCCCAGGGTAACAACGATCACACACACCAGAAAAAGCTTAAACCCCAGCCCTTTTTTCATATAGTTACAACCCTTTTTCAATTGCCTGAAATTTTTTCATAAATTTTTTGTCAATATAATCTTTGATCCAGAACGCCACCCGCCCGCCAAACACCAGCCATTTCTTCTTTAATACCCCGATACCGCCTCCTGCGTTAAAGATTAGCAGATAGTCCGGGCCGGGGTCAAATACCTGCAGATCCCGGCCGTCAAGACTTGCCAGAAGATTGTGCAGCAGAACCGGGTTCTGACGTACAGCATAAACCCCGACCTTATCCAGAGCCTGTTCTTGAAAGCAGATACAATCACCACCGCCAAAAATCTGGGGGTATTTCACCGACTGCAGGTATGAATTCACCAGAAGGCCCTTATCCGGCCCCACGGGCAAACCGGATGCTTCAAAAACAGGGGAAGGTTTTACCCCTGAAGCCATGAAAATAAAATCAGTTGAAAACGATTTTCCAGATTCAAGCGTTATTTGATCAGGTTCAACACCCTTAACATAACCGGTCTCATCAATCTGAATGCCTTTTTTTGAAAGGGCCCGGATCATCCGTGAACGGATGTTTTCAGAAAACCGGGCCATAAATTTTTGCCCGCCAAAAATAGTGATATCCGGCATATGCGCTTTTGTTTTTTTTGCCAGCTGCCAGACATTCCCGGCCACTTCAGCCGATGATGGCCCCCCGCCAACAATGCTGACATGGATCTTTTTTTGTTTAAATAGCAGCTTTAATTTATCTGCTGCCTCCATTAATTTTTCAATGGGTTTAACCGGATAGATATTGCCTGGTTTCTGGCTATCTGAATCTGTATTGGCAGGTTCAGTGTCCAAATGGCTTAAACTGACATTTTCCATGGACACATAGCTGCCGGCATTAAAAGAAAGCAGATCATAATCAAATGAATGGCCGGACAATGTAAACACCTGTTTTTTATCCGGGTCGATTTTAACCACACGATCCTTGACAAACACACCGCCCTGGCTGTGAACCACTTTTTGTGTGGCAAACCGGATATCCTCCGGACGGTAAGTGCCCCCCAGCATTCCCGGACCCATGCCGGAATAATAGTGATAGAATGAGGGGCCGATCACCGTGACCTTGACCTGTTTTTCAACAAACCGACTGATATTTTCAAGAATCATCATATGGGCATGACCGCCCCCCACCAGAATAAGATGTTTTCTCATCTGAGTTGCTCCGTTAAAATTAACAGCATCATTTAAAGACTGTCCATCAGATCACCCAGGCTTTTGAGATGGGCTTTTTCCTCATTGGCAATTTTCTGAACGATTCGTTTAGACGCTTGATTGGTGATTTTTTCATCCACCCTCGTGTAAAGATCCAGCGCCTGGGCCTCAATGGACATGGCAAGAGAAATCACATCAACGGGCGACTCCAGGTCCGGCTGAAACATATCAAGATATTCTGTTGTGGACAATCCACCCTCCATCGCCTTGAGTTCTATCATTTTTTCAAAATCCTGTTTGCTGGTCTCTTCAGGACTGATATCACAATAGGCAATGTAAATGGACATCTGGTGCTTGACCTCGATATCGGCTAATTTGGCAAACAATAGCTTCACTTTCTCATTTTTAGCCTGGGCTTCCATGGTCACATAAAAGTCACGCAATCCCTGCTCCAGAGAATAGGACACTTTTAACACATCCAGAGGCGATTCTTTTCCGGAAAAAAGCACCATCCCAAGATCCTGCGGTCCTACAGCCGTTTTTGCCTGCCAGGCATTGATACCACCTGACACATTAAACACTGTCTCAAAGCCTTTTCCAGATAACATCTGCGCAGCAACCCGGCTGCGGCCACCCACGGCTCAATACACCAGAACAGGTTTTTTCGGATCAAGCTCTGATAACCGGTCGGCAAGCTGGGGCAGCGGGATCAGTTTGGCACCGGGAATATGACTTACCTGGTATTCTGACGGCTGCCGGACATCGAGAATAACGATATCTTCTGCCGGATGACCGGCTATATAAGCATTGGTCTGATTAAAATCAAAAGATTTTACCGGTGTGATAAACTGCATCCACTTCATATCAACTCCTTGAATGAATTAAGTTTTTAACAAAAAAACGGTCTTCCAACACAGCTTATCCCAGACACTTAAACGACTTGACACTCGCACCGCATACAGGACATTTCCAATCTTCGGGCAGGTCTTCAAATTTTGTTTGTTTTGCAATTTTACCTTTTCTATCCCCTTTGTCCGGATTATAGATATAGCCGCAATTGGCCATTTGACATTGATACATATCTTTGGGCTCAACCATTTGTCGTCCTTTTTTTAATTTTTATAAATTTTATTCCAAGTCTGAGCATATATGAATTTTCATACAATTCATACAAACCAATTCTCAACAGTTCTGCACAGACACCTGTATCACTATATGCAATACACAATTGTCTTAAACTGATTTTTAGCCCTTAATCTGCGGATCATTTGGTTTTCCCTCACAATCGGGCGTATAGCAGGAGTTATCCACAAAAGAACACTCTTCCTTACAGGATGGACACCTTTCGGGCGGGGCATCTGCTTTTAGCGTATATCCGCATCTATTGCACAACCAGCTAACCATAGCGTTTCTCCTTTCCATTAACCATCTGTTTAACATTATTTATCTGTTTATTGTTTTTCATCTGGCAAGCCGAAAATATCCAACCTTACCTGATCCTGTAAATATTCTGTTAAGAAAGACTATCAAGAACCATGCCATTTTTTTTATGATGGCATTTTTCTTCAAACCATGAAAGCATTTTATATCTAAAGACAGTTATCAGCAAAAGATGGCAAAAAAATACAAAACAAAGAATGCTTTGAGTTTTATACCACAAATTAAAATCAGGATAAAATAAATTATCCGTTAAAGAGCAGATTTGTTCTGGGTGTTGTTGTTACCATTGTCCCAATACTGGCCCTTGAGTTCACCCGGATCGGGTTTCCACCCCTCCTATTGAAAAAAACAGACAAAATGGGTATAAGCAGATAAAAAAATAAACCAAGGAGTCATTATGACAGACATCAGATCCATCAATACCGGCACACAATTTTGCACCGTCATTGGAAACCCAATCGCACACAGCCTTTCTCCTGCCATTCACAATGCAGGATATGCAAAACTGGGGCTTGATTTTGTTTATGTGGCAAACAAGGTTCAAGACGTTAAAAGCGCCCTGACCGGAATGAGAGCCCTTGAAAACTTTCGCGGCATGAGCATTACCATTCCCCACAAAATAGATGCCATTCAATATGTTGATATTATCTCGGATGTAGACCGTGCCATCGGGTCCATCAATTCTGTGGTCAATGAAAACGGAAAACTGGAAGGATTTAATACAGACGGCCCCGGCGCATTAAACGCCCTTGAAGATGCCGGTGTGGATCTGAATAACAAACATATTTTAATGGTAGGGGCCGGGGGCGCAGCCAGAGCCATCGCCTTTACCCTGGCCTGGGACCCGAGAATAAAAGACCTGACCTTGCTGGATATTGATCAAAATCTGTTAAACTCTCTGGGAACTGATTTATCAAACAAAACCAAAGCCTGTATCCATACCCGTTTAATGAACAATGAAACCCTTGCTGACGTCATGCAGACCGCTGACATCATTGTTCACTGCACCCCCATTGGCATGCATCCCAAAGTGGATGCCTCTTTAATTGATCCCAAACTGTTTAAAAAAGGCCAGGTGGTGTTTGACATTGTCTACACCCCCCTTGAAACCAAACTGTTAAAAGATGCCAAAGCCTGTGGCTTAAGCGTTGTCTCCGGCGTAGAAATGTTCATCCACCAGGCTGTGCTTCAATTTGAACGTTTTACCGGACAAAAAGCACCGGTTCAAACCCTAAGAGACATTGTTATGGAGCATTTGCAAAAATGAATATCATCCTGATCGGATACCGGGGAACCGGAAAAAGCGTGGTGGGTAAAATCATTGCCAAACAACTGAACATGGCCTATGCCGGAATGGATGCCAATATCGTAAAACGCGCAGGCATGCCCATCCCAGACATTGTACAGCAATTCGGCTGGCCAAAATTCCGGGACATTGAAACCCAGGAAGCTCTGGCAACCAGAGAGCTGGATAATGTGGTGGTAGACACCGGCGGCGGCATTATTGAACGGGAAGAAAACATGCCTGCCCTGAAAAAGAACGGAATAGTTTTCTGGCTCACTGCATCAGTTGACACCATTGTTAACCGCATCCAGGATGATACCCAGAGACCTGCCCTGGTAGAAGGAAAAACCTTTACCCAGGAAGTGGCCCAGGTACTTGAACAAAGAAATTCAAAATACAGATCAGCCGCAGACTTTGTCATTGATACCGACAAAATCTCACCTGATCAGGTGGCTGCCAGGATTATTGAAATTATCAGAACTGAATAAATGGCTAAAACAAATTTTGCATCAACTTTCAGATAATTTTTATGCTTTTAAGATATAAAATGAACCAAAAAAGATGAGTCGGGTGCCATCCCTATCTCCAACTTTATGGCAGATTCAGGATAAAGTTTTGAATCAACTATCCAACCGCCAAATGTTTTGGCTACTGTTTAATAATCCCCGGAGTTTTAATAAAAGTCTGGAGTTTTGAATCAGTCGTTTGGGGAAAGGACATATAGACAAACTCCACACTGCACCGGCATGGTTATCATTCAACTATTTCTCCAATATAATTTACAGCCAGCTTTTTTAATTTGATTTTTTCTGTTCCTATAT
>JBDRPM010000008.1:0-9576 GCA_043827005.1 Pseudomonadota bacterium
CCAGGGCATGGTCAAGGGATTCAAACACAAAAAAAGCCCCGCCTTCACCCATGGCAAAGCCGGCTCTGTCTGCATCAAAGGGCCGGTGGCCTGTCCGGGGAGATGAACTGCCCGTCACAAGCGCGCCTGCCATTTCATAGGCCATCACCCCCCCGGGATTGAGCCGGGAATCGCCGCTGCCGACCAAAGCAATATCCAGATAACCGCTTTTTATCTTCCGGAATGCTTCCCCCAGGGTTTGAATGCCTGTGGCACAGGCCGTGCTGATGGTAAAGTTCTCCCCGTGTATTCCGGTCAGATCCGCAATCATGGCAGCGGCGGTATTGGGCAAAAACCTGAGCAGCCATAAGGCGCTCAATCCCTGAGGGTCAATTTTTCCATTGTCAATCTGCGTGATCTCATTTCCAATATCCATGTTGGGACCGGCACCGGTAAAAAGCCCGGCACAGGCAAGCTGATCAGGATCAAGACCAGACGTTTTTACAGCCTCCAAAGCGGATGCCAGGCTGAATGCCGCACCCCGGTTCAGATACCGGGCATTCTTGTACCGTCCGGTATAGGTTTTGATATCAAATCCTTTGACCGGAGCTGCAATCACATCAGGATCACACTCAAGGTTTTCATATACTGAAAGCTGCTGCTTCATGTTGGAAACAACCAATTCTTCGGAATTGCCCAATGGGGAAATAAAACCTTTTGCAGTGATGACCACCCTATTGTTCAATTGATGATTTCCTTATCATTACAACGAAATTCCCATTCAGACGTAACTTGTGGTTTTATCCGAATATCCGGCTGGATCTCAAACATGGGAATACACCTGTTCCATGGATAATCTGCCGGGTTGTACCGGGGTTTCATCAGAAAATCCAATTGTGACAAAACATTTAATATGCAATCCTTTTTCCTGGCTTAAAAACCCCGGATCCTGAACAAAAAACAAAGGCGCTGTCAGAATACAGGTTCCCAAGCCCAGTTCCAAGGCTTTTAAGATAAATGCAGCCAGACTAAGCCCGGTTGTAATATCGATATCTGTGTTTTCTCTAAAATCTGCTGCCAGCAGGTTGGCCTGCTTCAATCGGTGTGAAAAACTATTTTCCTGACTCACTGTTGCCACAGCCATTAAAACCGGGGCATCCAGCATAAATGTGGCATAGCGCCAATAATAGTTGATCACATTGATCGTTTTTCTGGGTTTTTCCAGGGTTTTTGCCATGCTGGACAACCGCAAAAACCCGGCGTCCATCTGTTTTTTCAAGGCATCTTTCATGGGTTCGGAAACAATATTTAAGAATCTGACCGGCTGGCTGTTGGACGGCGACGGCGCTGTCATGGCCGCAGCCACCATGGATCGGATCATCTGTTCAGGCACAGGTTTTGATGTGTAGGTTCGAACACTTCGGCGGGATGCCAAAAGCTTGTCCAGTATGATCTCTGATCTGTATTCTGGTGTCTGCTCAGGCGACATGATCCTGTCCTGTAATACTGTCAATGTAAGATACCAGGTCCTTGACCTTTAACACCGGTCCTTCGGGCAGTTCCTCAAGCATCTGAGCCAGTCGCAGGACAGGGATATGCCCCATTTTTTCCTTTAACAGGTCCAGGGGTTCCATCCCTTTTTCCCTTGCCTGTTCAATAATGATCCGAAGATTTCTTAAAAAAAGATCAGCCTCTTTAATCTCCATCTTGAATTCGCCGGCCAGTTCCAATGCCACCTCAAGCAGGTCTATGGATTCTGCATCAAGCTCTCTGATCAAAAAAGTTTCCTGGGTTATCTGATCCTCATCCACATCAAGAATTTCACTTAAAATATGTTTTACTTTGTTCAATGTCTGCATATGGTTTTTTCCTGGCAGGACTGATTAAATTATGGTCTCAATCCAGCCTGTTTTCCTGTATGGTTTATCTTTTTTTTGAGCTCAATCCATGATCCATGGTAATGGACACGCCATTAAACGCACGGGCACTGTCAGACAAAAAAAACAGGATGGTTTCGCACAATTCTTCCAATGAGATCATGACAGGACAAAAAGAGTTGCTGGTCACTTTTTTGCCATGACCTGTTTTCTGAGCCTGTTGACCATCAAAAAATGCCCGTCCCCGTCCTGCATCCACATACCCTGGCCGGATGGAAAGACTGGTCACCCCTCTGGAACACAGTTCAAGCCCGCAACTTTTATACACTGCTTCACATCCCAGCTTGGAAGCAGCATAAAATCCCTGCCCGGCTGCCGGACAGTCAGCTGCAGCTGATGAAATAAAGATCAGCCGTCCAAACCGTTTTTTGAGCATGCTTCTTGAAGCGGCTCGCACAAGCTTTGCCCTGGCAGTGATATTCAAAGCAAAATAGGATTCTATTTTCTCATTGGATGCCGATGCCACCAGGCTTTCATAATCGGTATGAGCCAGATCCACAAGATAATCCGGATCTGTTTTGCTTTCTTTAAACAGATCATTGATACTGTCCGGATCTGAAAAATCAAACCACGCTGTTTCAAACAACCCGGAAGACTTTTCAAGGGCCTGCTTGATTTTGTTTTTGCCTGCTTCATTCTTCCAGGTCAATACAGGAAACAGCCCTTCTTTGATCAGAAGGTCTGCCAGACAAAGCCCAATCTCACTGCTGCCGCCGGTCACCAGAACTTTTTTACCTGAATAGATCAATCTCATACAATCATGGTTCCTCTTGCCACCCGGTTCTGTCCGTCATACAGACTGCAGCCCACCCGGCACTCACCGGGACTGACTGCACCATCATCTGCAAACTGCAATGTATATTGGTATTCTCCAGGCGTGACAAAGCGTTCAAACCTGAACTTTTCAACCTGAAAAGAATCACTTGTGAGCCAACCCAGGCCTTGTTTTTCAATAACCCGGCAAAAGGCATGAACAATCAGGCTGCCGGGAACCACAGGACTGCCTGGAAAATGATCTGCATAAATGGCATCATCTGGATCAAAATAAAAGCTGCCGGTTTTTTCCATTTCCCTTACCCATTTATATGAAAGAACTTGTCAACCTCATGATTTGTTGTGGGCAGGCCAGGGTAAAATACCAAGGCGGCCCATGGCCGTTAGTAAAGCAAGTCTTTTACATTGCCTCATGGTTTGATTTCAAAACCCAGATCCTCAATCATTGCCATGTCTTCTTTGATGCTTCTGCCCTTTGTGGTCAGGTAATCTCCGCTCATCAGGGCGTTTGAACCCGCAGCAAACATCCAGGACTGAAAATCCTTCAGCGTGACTTCTCGTCCGCCACAGATGGTGATGTTTTTATCCGGATGGATAAACCTGAACAAGGCAATGCTTTTCAAGGCATCCAGAGGAGAAACCAAAGGTCTGTCCGCCAGCCGGGTTCCGGGTATGGGATTTAAAAAATTGATTGGAATGGTATCCACATCCAGGTCTTTTAAGGTCAGCGCCAGTTCCAGCCGCTGATCCCATGACTCTCCCAGCCCCATGATACCGCCGCTGCAAACCACAAACCCGGCTGCTTTTGCCGCTTTCACCGTATTGATGTCGTCTGCATATTGATGGGTGGTGCAGATCCTGTCAAAATAACTTTCAGCAGTTTCAAGGTTATGGTGATAATTGCTGATACCGGCATCCTTAAGTTTTTGAGCCATCTGGCCTGTTAACACCCCAAGAGACGCACAGACCCGCAAACCGGTTTTCTGGCGGATCTGCTCAGTTGCCGAACACACCCTGTCAAGATCATTTGAGCCAGGGGTAAACCCGCTCATCACCATTGAAAAATGAGTGGCCCCGGCCCCTTCCATGCGCAGAGCAGTTTCAAGAATCCGGCTTTGATCCAGCATGGGGTAAACCGGCACGCCTGTATGATGGTGACCGGACTGGGCGCAATAGGCACAGTCTTCGGAACAGTGGCCAGACTTGGCATTGATAATGGAACAGGAAAAAACCACATTGCCCTTATAATTTTCCCTGATTTTCCCGGCAAAAAAAATCATGTCAAACACATCAGGCCCTTTTGTTGATAAAAGCAGGTCTGTGTCTGCCCTGGAACATTGGTAACCTGGATCTTTAATCACCTGTTCTGACAGGACTTGTATCTGTTTGTTCATTTTCACAAATTTTCCATTTTTAAAAACATTAATTTACCATAAAAGACCAAATATAATCAATATTGTCAACCAAAAAATTATTAAAGGGTTTACAAACTATCATGGTTTTTAATGATAAAATATTGAATAGTCGGATTTATAGAGGAAAGCCCATTCATCATTATGAATGTTGTTCGGCAGCATCTTTCCTTCTTGCAAGAGATGGAAAACCATTTGAATAAATTGTGTTTGGGCTTGAATTGAAACAGTGACACTTAATACCATCAAGACTCAGTAGGAAAACCGATAAAATTAAGGATATATTTTGCTATTTCCAACTTTTTAATGTAACGTTCATTTAAATAACTTTCACAGATACAATTTGCTTGATATCAGCCGCAGGTAACTATATTGAGTAAACCCCCGGCTTTACAGGGAAGACCTCCAAAGGTTGGCTAACCTAAAAATAGTTTATATGAAAGAATTTGCCAACCTTATGAATTCTCTCATGATTTGTTGTGGGCAGGCCAGGTTAAAATACCAAGGCGGCCCATGGCCGTTAGTGAAAAAAAATAGGGCAGCTTTTAAATATGACGTCTCCTATCCTCAGAACTGGAAACGCTGGATATGACATTTTTAAATTCACTTTCAATAAACAAAAAACTAACGTTACTGATAATTTTCGCAGTTTTGCCTTGCCTTGCAATTATTCTTTATTCTGGAATCGAACTGAGAATACATCTTATAAAAGATGCCCAATCAAATGTTTTGTTGATAACCCATAACATGGCTTTGGCCCAAAAAGGGATTACACAATCTACAAAACAAACTCTCTCTACCTTGTCCAAACTACCTTCAATTCAGTCCATGGATTCCAACGCCAGTTCCATTATTTTCAAGTCGGTGCTTGAACAAAATGATAGCTTTATCAATATTTCATTAGTTGATCTCAAGGGGGAAGTCCTGGCTTCGAGCCAACCTTTTACCGGAGTCAATCTTGCTGACCGTAAACATGTAAAGGAAGCCCTGAAAAAAAATGAGTTTGCAATTGGGGAATATATTGTTACCAGGATCGGAAAAGCCATTCCAGCTTTTACTTTCGCCTATCCAGTACTTGACAAAGAAGGCATGCCCAAAGCTGTTCTGACGACTGCTATCAAACTGGATATTTTTCCCCAATTCTATGATGTTGAGGCACTGCCTGAAAAATCTTTTGTAGCTGTGACCGATTATAAGGGTACCCGTTTATTTTACTATCCCGCTCAAGAAAATACCAATCCTATTGGTAAGCCGATTCGAGCCGAGACCTGGAGCATCGCCACTAAAGGAAAAGCACATGGATTTTTATCGGCGGCTGGTTCAGATGGCCTGCATCGAATAGTTGCCTATGAGAAAGTTTCTCTCAATCAAGAATCCCCCCCCTATCTGTGTGTGTGGGCAGGCATTCCTGAAGGCTATATTCTCAAGGATGCTAACGCCTCCTTGGTCCGAAATTTATTGCTCATGCTCCTGGGGGCGATGATATCAGTTTTCATTTCCTGGGTGATTGGCAAAAATACATTGATTTCTCCCATACAGCGTCTTGTTTCTTTGACTCAAAAACTTGCCATGGGGAACCTTGAGGCTCGCACTGAATTATCAGCCAATGCTGGGGAGATCGGGACGTTGACTTTGGCTTTTCACAATATGGCCGAATCCCTGACAATGAATAGGAAGGCTCTTCAGGAAAAGGAGCAACGCTTTCGAAGTATTATTGAGGATGTATCAGAGATCTCTATTCAGGGTTATAATGAAAACAGAGAGGTAATATTTTGGAATCATGCAAGTGAAAAATTATTTGGCTATACAAAAAAAGAAGCTATGGGAAGAAAACTTGAGGATTTGATTCTACCTCATTCAATGCGGGAAGGGGTTAAAACTTTGCATCATCGGTGGATAAAATTCGGTGAAAAAATACCAGCAGGTGAATTTGATTTAATAGATAAACATGGAGCTGTGGTGCCTGTTTATTCTTCTTATGTTCTGACCGAAACAAATCTTGAGAAAGAAATGTTTTGTATTGATGTTGACATGGGGCCGATCAAACAGGCGGAAGAAGCATTAAGAAAAAGCGAGGACCTTTTTAAGCTAATCACCCAGCATACCAGTGCTCTCGTATCTATTCATGATTCGGTTGGAAACTATATTTTTGCAAGTCCATCCCATGAAAGGCTGGGATATAAGCCAGAGGACCTGATGGGTAAATCTGGAACGTCGATGATCGTGGAAGAGGACCTTGGACCCTTACGGAAACAACTGGAAAAATTCCAAAAGAGGAACCTATCCAGAGCTTTCCTTAATTATAGGATTAAAGACAAAAAAGGCAAAATCCATTATTATCGAGGCTCATTTGATGCTGTTTTTAAAACTGATGGTTCAATGGAAAGAATTATTTGTGTAGGAGAAGACATCACTGAACTGAGAAAGGCCCAGTCTGAAAAAGAAAAAGCCTATTCCCTGGCAGCTGAAAGCGAAAAACTCGCCTTAGTGGGTCAGGTTGCCGGAAAAATGGCCCATGACTTTAATAATATCCTGGGGGTCGTAATGGGCAATGCCGAACTTGCAATGCTTGACTGCCAGGACGAGCAAACAAAAAAGAAACTGGAATTAATTTATAATCAAACCATTCGTGGAAAGAATATGACAAAGGATCTGGTTGCATTTGCCAAGGATCAGGAACCTAAGCAAGAATTTTTTAAAATAGATGAGAAAATGGATCTTGTCATAACCCTTTTAAAAAAGGATATAGAAGGCATTGCTGTAACCAGAGAATACAGCCATGATGTGCCAGAGATCCTGGCCGATCCCGGTATGATAGAGCATGCAATTTTAAATCTTGTTCAAAATTCAATTCATGCAACAAGCCTTGTTGAACAGCCCCAAATAATCCTCCGAACCTATCAACAGGATGGACAGATTTTTATTGAAATTGAAGACAACGGATGTGGTATCCCTCTGGAATGTCTTGGAGAAATTTTCAAACCCTCCTTTACACTTAAAGGCAGCAAAGATAAAAAAGGTATGTATAAACCAGGCATTAAGGGAACCGGTTATGGCATGTCCAATGTTAAAAAATATGTTCAACAGCACAAAGGAGTTATCTCCATTCATTCTGAGTTAAAAAAGGGTACAAAAATTACCATAAGCCTGCCCATAATAAAAAAAGAATTATCCATTAAGGAAATTGAAGAAATTAAAAAAGAAAAAATCTGTTCTGAAAAGTATATTCTGCTTGTTGAAGATGAACAAGCCATCTTAGATGTCCAGTACAGGATACTAACCCATGAGCCTTGCAATCATAAGGTAGATATTGCCGATCACGGAAAAGCTGCCATCAATTTATTGAGCAGAAATGAATATGATCTTATAAGTCTTGATTATGTCCTTCCAGGAGGATTTAATGGTATGGATGTATATCATCATGTCCGGGAAACAAACAAATCCATTCCCATCCTGTTTATTTCCGGTAATATTGAGTTTTTGGAGTCCATTAAAGAATTAAAACAAAAAGATCCATACATTGATCATTTGTCAAAACCTTGCATGAATATTGATTATTTAAACTGCATAAATAAATTGCTTGGACAGTTAAGTTAATTGTTTTCTTCTTCTCTAATGATTTCTGAGGCACCGATAAATATTTTCATTCCAATGCATGGCCTCAGTATCACTGATTTTGCCAAGGTATTGCTGGTTGGTGGACAAGTTTTAATGGCGTAGAACGATCTTTGACACAATTTCAATAGGAACTCCTGACCGGTTGGCATAAGTGGCGGCGTGTCTTCTCAAATCATGAGATTTTTCATCAATGCCGATCCTCATTCCACCCCTTGCCATCAGTTCAAGCATGAGCCTGTTTCTGGAGTTATCCGTTTTAAAAAGGAATTCATCAACCGCATCTCGTTCGAGCTATCCTTATTCGTTATCTCAGGTTATTTGTAAGATTCTTTTCTATGCTTAATTCTGGTGATTAAGACAGTGTCATCCCCAATAATAGCAAAAATTATTCTATAATGGCCAACTCTAAATTGACGCAATCCTGAAAATTTGCCTTTCAATTCTGGGAATTGTTCTGGCGTGTGAGACAAATCAGTTTCGATCTTGTCCAATATCCTTTTAACTTGATCTTTGCTAATTTGCTTTAAATCTTTTGATACAGATTTTTTAAATGTTATTTTAAACATTTAATTCATTTCGCATTTCATCTATTGAAATAATGGGATCTGAAGAATCGTGAAGCCTATCTAATGCAATTTGCAGATCTGCCTGGTCTTCAAGGTATATTTCTAATGCTTTTTGGATATGGAATGATCTTGACCTTTCGGTCGTTTTTGCAACGGAATCAAGTTCCCGTATAAGCTCATCCGGTATTCTTATTGAAACAGCGACACTCATTTTAACCTCCGATATTTATGTGTTGATTTGTAATACATTGTAATCACAGCATACAGAAGAGTCAAGTCCATTTTTTGAGATAAGTTCACCGGCGCGCGATCACGCGCGTCCAGCGGAACGTAGTGGAACGATGGTTCGATAACGGAGAGCTGGGGGACCAGGCTTTTTAAACCCCAAAACTCCGATAAAATGATAAACTTTCCGGAACCAGGAACTTCCGAAAAAGCCGCACAGTAAGCCTGGTCCCGCTCCAGCGGTTTGTTCTCTTCATATTTTGGATGGTTATCCGCCGATTTCAAGCAGTAATTGCTTGTAAAGGGATAATTTCATCCTCGATTTTTGTCATATTCTGTTTGGCCATTTTAAGGTCATAGCTGATTTGTAGGTTCATCCAGAATTGCGGGGTGGTGTTGAAGTATCTAGCCAACCTGAGAGCCGTATCAATGCTAATCCCTCTCTTTTGTCTTATCACATCATTGATCCGGGGTGCTGGTACGCGCAAAGCGACAGCCAAAGCGTTAGCACTCATATTTAATGGTTCTAAATATTCTTCTTTGATTATTTCTCCAGGATGGATTGCTCTCATATTATTCATATTCATAACCTGTTCCTCCTAATGATAGTCTGTTATCTCTACATCGTATGGTTCATCAGACCATGCAAAGCATACACGCCATTGTTTATTAATTCTTATACTGTACTGCCCCTGTCGGTCTCCTCCTAATTTTTCGAATCTGCTACCGGGTGGAGATCGCAAATCAAACAGTTCGGTTGCACTGTCAAGTATTTGGAGCTTACGTTCTGCTTGTGCCTGAAAAGGCCTGAATTGCTTTGGGCTTTTTCCTTCGTAAAGGGCTTGTGTATGCTTGCATTTAAAATTTTTTATCATTCTTTAAAATATAACGCCTTGTATTAAATGTCAAACGTTATGCCTTAGAAAGAGAACGTTAAGGGTAACGGGCAGCAAGGGTTTCCACTAAACTCAATTACAAGAGCCACCATTTCAAAGATGATTCAATACATTAAAAAAAGCCGTCCCTTGCTGTCCGGTTGACCCGTTTGTTCTGCTAAATTTATTA
>JBDRPM010000009.1:0-10643 GCA_043827005.1 Pseudomonadota bacterium
GATTTTCAAATCATTTCATGCAAAAAAGGATTATTAATAAAAAAATCGATAAAAACCAAGGAGGGTGACATGACGATTTTACACCAATATTCTGCAGACTTTAACACAGCGCTTGACCTTGGCAGACCCCCCACGATAAAACAGCTTTTCCCCAATTCCAAAGCCCTGCTTGTCAGTGGAAAATATATCGATCTGGCCATGTTAAAAAAAGGCAATTGCATGACCATTGCAGCCAACGGAAGAAATGCCTTTGTCATCAGAGGCGCCCTGTTAGCGGCGCAACGCGCAAATGCGGCCATTATCATTGAAATTGCCAGATCTGAAGGGGGAACAAACGCTTATTGTGCAGTCAATCTTTGGAATATGGCCAGACAAACCGATGCCTTTATGAATGAAATGGGCATTACTGTTCCTGTGGCCATTCACGCAGATCATTTCGGCATCAAAAAACCAGAAGACATTGAACCGGCAAAACAGGAAATCGTGTCTTTGTTTGAGGCTGGAATCACCTCCATTGCTATTGATGCCTCCCACATGCCCGATGACCAGAACCTGCTGGCCAACCTTGAATTATACCCTTTTGTTCCTGACTGGGCCGGCCTTGAGACAGAAGTCGGAGAAATAAAAGGCAAATCCGGCCTCTCCACTGCCCAGGAAGCACTCTTTTTGATCCAGGGGCTGAATGCTCACAATATCTTCCCCAACTGGATAGCCCTTAACAATGGGACAACCCACGGCATTGAAGCCAGCGATACCGGCATCAATGTTGAATTGACCGCACAGATTCATGATGCCCTCTCACCCTATAATGTCTCAGGGGCCCAACACGGCACATCAGGAAACAATTCCCAGCGGCTGCGTGATATTGCCTCACAAACCAAAACCACAAAAGCCAATGTGGCCACAGCCCTGCAGATGATCTCCTGGGGACTTGAAGTAAACGACTATGGCAACGCCATCATGGAAAACAATCAATTTATTAAAGTCCAAAACCAGGGCATGTCCGAAAAGATGTGGAAACAGATGCTCGACTATGCCGATGCACACAATTATAAAGGCGGGGATTTTAAAAAATTAAATCTTCCTTTTGAATGCAGACTGTTAACCCAGCCCAAAGCCGTTCGAGACAGAATGATAAAACGGGTTGAAGATTTTATCTTTGGACTTTTAACCAATGTCTTCAATGCCACCGATACCGCAGATGCAGCCATTGAAGAAATATTAAAAGCCAAATCCCATGACCCGGGCCCCAAAGCCAGAAAAATTGAAACTGAATCAGACTGGACAAAAGAAAAAATAATCGAAAAGGCCTCAAACATCACTTCTGACAAGGGCCATGAAGGAGATTTCGATGATTGAAAAAATGATTGAAAAAATAATTAAAGTTTCAATTTTCCTTAACCGATAACTGTGTTTAAGGAGAAAATTAAATGCAGATACCATCATATCAAATACAGAATGTCCTCAAAGTTTATTCTCGGCAGTTAAGCCAGGGCAAAATTCTGAGCAGAAATAAATTCGGCAGTGCTGATAAAATTTCTGCAGATAGTGTCTCCATCTCCTCGGAAGGCAAACGCAAAGCCATTATCGATAAAGTTGCCGCCAACATTGTTGACAGGATTATTACAGAGGGACCAAAGGAAAAAACCGAAGAAATAATTACCAGTCAAATTGAACAGGAATTAGGCAAAAAAATCAATTTCAATAAAGATAAAAACCAATTTACCTATACTGTGATTGATGAAAATAATGAAAAAGTAACCCATACTCTGTCTGTTGAAGATTCAAAATTTGTCGTTAAACGGATGACAGAACTGGCCCGACAGGTGGCCGACAACAATATGGAGTTATAAGGAGATACACATCATGAAAATATCAAACACAACTCCCAATTACATCAATCAGACCTATACCAATCAGGCCAATGCAGCTGCCAATCAAAACCTGAAAGCCCCCAAACCGGCTGAAGACAAACCAACGGACAGCATCAACCTGTCCAGCCGGACCAGAGACCTGCAAAAAATATCCAAGGCAATGGAAACCGAACCAGTTGATCGACAAAAACTGGTTGCCGACATTAAACTGCAGGTTCAAAACGATCAGTACAATATCAATGCAGTAAAGGTTGCTGAAAAAATAGTGGGTTCTCTCATGGATGATCTTGGTTAATAGCAATATTTTCCCGGCATTTTTTTCTCTCTGTTTTTTTTATTCACCCTAACAAAATTAAACACCTTGATTTTATAACGTTTTTTTATATTTATGGCGTGCTTAATGCCTGGCATATCTTTTGCTTATTCATTTAGGTAAATAAAGGAGACCTTCATGAGCAACATAAATAACATTAATGAATCCGGCCAATCGTTTGGAACACCCAAGGCTAAATCTGACAAGACTCAAAAGACCGATGCATTCCAAATTGTGCTCAGCAACGCACTTGGCGCCAAGGAGACATCTGCGATGGAACCGTCGTTTGCCAACGCATTAGAAGAAATATCATCCATTGGGCCTGTGATCACAAGTCTTTCTGATATGGTTTCAACAAAAACAGGCAACCTTCTGGACCTGCTGGATGCCTATTCATCAAAGCTTGAAGATCCGAATATGACATTAAAAAGCATTGCTCCGACCCTTGAACAAATAAAAACCAAGGCAGGAACGCTTGAACGCGAGGCGGAAAAACTGCCGGCAAACGAAGCATCACTCAAAAAGATTGCAACGCAAACCATTGCAACAGCACAGACTGAGTATTTTAAATTTCAAAGGGGCGACTATTTGTCCTGAATGGTATCATCATGAATTTTCTTGGCCTGTTCCCATAACCGGTCAATTTCATCTCTTGGCAAATCCTTAAGCGTGGTTTTCTGATCACTTAAAATCTTCTCCATGATCCTGAATCTGCCCTCAAATTTGGCGGTTGCATCAGCCAGGGCTGTTTCAGGGTAGATTTTTGCAAACCGGGCCACGTTCACAAGAGAAAAAAGGATATCCCCGAACTCAAGGTTTGCCTCATACTTATCCCCCTTTGTCAATGCTGCTTCAAATTCATCAATTTCAGCCCTGACCGTGTTGAGCACGCCATGGATATCATTCCAGTCAAACCCTTCTTTTACTGCACATTTTGACACGCTTAATGCTCTCATTAAAGACGGCATCCCTGTAGGGACCCGATCAAGAACCGAATTGACGATTAGACCCTTGTTTGCTTTTTCTTCCAACTTGATTGCCGCCCACTGATCGTTTAATTCTTTTTGGGTTGAGATTTTTGCATCCTGGTAAACATGGGGGTGACGGCGAATCATTTTTTGGGACACCTGGGAGATGACATCAGAAAGCGTAAAATCATCAGTTTCCTGAAAAATTTCAACCATAAAAATAAGTTGAAAAAGGACATCCCCCAACTCCTCACAAACATGCGGCAGATCATTTTTGGCCAGGGCATCCTGAAGTTCATAGGATTCTTCAACCAGACATTTCCACATGGATTCAGGGGTTTGTTGTCTGTCCCAGGGACACCCCTTTTCACTTCTTAAGGTTCGAATGATGTCGAACAGCGTATCAATTGTTTCCAAATGTTAAAACAGCCCTTCCAGTTTTTTTAAAAAATCGTTTTTTGAATTTTTGGAAACAAAGACCGTCATTGCTTTGGATACCTGGGCAACATACGGTGAAAGTTTTGACTGGCTCAGAAAGCTGGAATTTTTCGGCAGAAATGTGGTCACCATGATCAAAAAGACGGACATGATCAAAATCCCTTTCAACGCACCGAAAACAAGGCCGAATGTCCGATCCACCCACCCTAAAAAAACAAGCTTTAAAAATTTTCGTATCAGGGCTGAAATCAGATTTACAACGATTAAAATAGCGCAGAATAACACAAAAAATGCAATCAGATTTCTGATTCCTGAATTTTCAATCCATTTTTGCGCATAACCGGTAATCAGGGGATAATAGGTATAGGCGCCATAAAAACCTGTCACAACACCGATAATTCCAGATACTTCACCGATAAGACCCCTGAAAACACCCCGAATCAAACAAAACGAGGTGACCACAATCACAACAATATCAAATGTATTCATATTTCCCCTTTTTTGCCTGATAAAAACCTTGTCACCCATAACAGTGAACCCGATTTTTAGTCAAGATTTTTATTGACCTTTAACCAAATAAATTGCACCCTATAGGCCATGGAAAATCTAACATTTCAGAACCTGGCACTCACCCAGGCATTGTTTGGCTATCACAACCATAATCTTGATAAAATCTGTGAGGCGTTCACGGTACAGATCAATACCCGGGGTAATGAAATCCTGATCAAAGGTGAGCCAAAAAATATCAACCTGACAAAAACTTTAATCCAGCAGCTTTATGATCTTTTAGAAAAAAATATCAATCTGGGAGAAGAAGACATTGATGCAGCCATTAACACCATCAGGCACAATCATGATTCCCAGTTAAAAGACCTGTTTTTATCCTTGATATACAAAACCGTCAGGAGCAAACCCATTACCCCGAGAAATCCGTCCCAGCAAAAATATGCAGCCGCATTAAAAGACAACGATGTCTTATTTGCCATCGGGCCTGCCGGAACCGGCAAAACCTATCTTGCCATGGCCATGGCCATGGCTGCTTTTTCCAGAGGAGAGGTCAAACGGATCATCCTGACCCGTCCTGCAGTCGAAGCAGGCGAGGCTCTTGGTTTTTTACCCGGAGATCTGGCCCAGAAAATCAACCCCTATCTTCGCCCCCTGTATGATGCGCTTTATGACATGATGGAATTTGAAAAAGCAAGGGCGCTGATTGAACAGGAAACCATTGAAATAGCCCCTATTGCTTTTATGCGCGGCAGAACACTAAACGATGCCTTTATTATTTTAGATGAGGCCCAGAATACCACATCACAACAGATGAAAATGTTTTTAACCCGTATCGGCTATGGATCAAAAGCCATTGTAACCGGAGATATCACCCAGATCGATCTGCCCGCAGGCAGGATATCCGGCCTTATCGAGGCAAAATCATTGTTGAACAAGATAAAAGGAATTAATTTTACCTATTTTAGCAAAGAAGACGTTGTCCGCCATAAACTGGTATCCAAAATTATTGACGCCTATGAAAAAAAACAAGTACGAAAATAACATCCTGCAGATAAAAGAATTTCTTCAGACCAGCCCTTCGATTTTATGGGTAATGCTGATTATCATCACGCTTTTATTTACCATCACCCACAATCCTGAACAGAGCAATGTCTCCTATTCCTATAATATCGGGGATGTCTCCCAAAGAGATATCAAGGCGCCTAAAGATTTTTTCGTTGAAGACAAAACCGCTACCAATCTCAAAAAAAATGAAGTTGGGGAATCAGTTAAAATCGTCTATGACTTTGACGCAAATTTGAAGACCAAAATATTTACTGATATTGAGGAGGCCATGAAGATCCCCAGGCAGCTGTTCAAATCTGGTGATCCGTCTACAACCAAAGAGCCCCCGACATTGATCATGGCGCTGGATGTAAAGCCTGCTTTTGAAGAACGACTGGGAATTGAAGTCAACAAAGGGGCTTATGCGATTCTTTTCAAGTATGAATTTTCCGATGATATTACCCAGAAAATGAAAATTATCATTGACAAGATTCTGACCAACGGTATTGTCAGCAACAAAGAGATTCTTCTCAAAGAGTCCAACAAAGGGATCGTTCTCAGGACCATCGGCTCCACAGAGGAGCGGATAGTCAGTAACCTGAAAGCAGTTTACGGGCCGGATCAGGCCAAAACAATGGTTCGCATCGAAGGCCAGCCCTTATTAAAAGATCTTAATTACAACCTGTCAAACCTGATTGTTGACCTCTGCCAACGCCTGGTTTTACCCAATATCACCCTGAACAAAAATGAAACTGCCAAGCGCATCAAGGAAGCCGAAGACGAAATCAAACCGATTCTGTATCAGATCAAAGCCGGAGAAATGATTTTACGCGAAGGTGAACGGGTGGACAAACTCCAGTTTATCAAGCTGATGGCTCTCCAGGAACAAGTAGAACAAAAAGATCTGTTCATTTCCAGTATCGGAATTGCCATGATCACTTTTTTATCTATTCTGGTACTCTACCTGCTTTTTTTAAAAGACCACAGAAAAATTCAGAGCACTCACAACAAGCATATCTTTTTTCTGGCATCCGGGTTGATTTTATATCTTACTTTTGCCAAATTTTCAGTGTATATTGCCCAGAGCGCAAATCCCCAGGTGGCATGGGATCTGTCATCTATTTCATTTTTTATGCTTATCCCGATTCCGGCCGCTGCCATGGTGACCTGTCTGTTTTTAGGATTTGACATTGCTGTTGTTTTTGCCTTGATTCTGTCTTTGCTCACCAGCCTTTCTTTTTCAGGCAGCCTGGAAGTCTTTTTGTTTTTCTTTTTATCCAGCAGCAGTGCAGCCTACTGGATCAAAGAACAGCAGGATAGAAAAATATTTATCATTGCCGGATTCAAGCTGGCTGCGTTTAATGCTGCCCTGGCGCTTTCTCTGGGATTTTATTCTCTGACCCAGCCCGATGTCATTATCATTGGCAAAGAGATGTTGATAGCCTTTTGCGGCGGTCTTTTTTCAGCAACATTCACCATTGGATTCACCCCGCTCATTGAAGTTCTCTTTGATTATTCAACCGATTCAAAACTCCTGGAATTTGCAAATCTTGACCGCCCGTTAATCAAAAAACTGATGATCGAAGCGCCGGGAACATACAATCACAGCATCATTGTCGCCACCCTGGCAGAAGCTGCAGCCGCCTCTATTGCCGCCAACAGCCTGAAAGCCAAAGTCATGGGGTATTACCATGATATTGGCAAACTGGATAAAACCTTATATTTTATTGAAAACCAGGCAGATGGGAAAAACCGGCATGATAAACTTTCACCGTCCATGTCAGCATTGATTTTAACCGGACATGTTAAAAAAGGAATCGAACTGGCCAAAAAATACAAACTTGGAAAAGAAATCATCGAAGGCATTGTCCAGCATCACGGCACATCTTTGATCAAATACTTTTACCAGAAAAGTTTGAAAAGCGGTAACGATACGGTCAAAGAAGATGATTTTCGGTATCCGGGACCCAAACCCCAGACCCGGGAAGCTGCTATTGTCATGCTGGCCGATGTGGTCGAAGCTGCGGTGCGGTCTCTTGAACGCCCGACCCCATCAAGAATTCAGGGACGGGTAAAAGAGCTGATCAATGATATTTTCGCCGATGGCCAGCTGGAAGAATGCGAACTGACCCTCAAAGATCTTCACCAGATTGCAAAAAGTTTTAATAAAATTTTGACCAGTATTTATCACAGCCGCATCGAATATACAGACAAATCCCAGGAAAAGAAAAAAGAAAAAAATGGAACAACTAAAGATACTGATCGACAATCAGCAAAAAAAGACAGTACAAACCCGCAGCATCCGGCAAAAGACAAAACAGATCTTAAACGCCTTGGGCTGTAATGCTCACGAGATCTCCATCGTTCTAACCAATGATGAGCAGATCCATGGACTGAACAAACAATACAGAGGGATTGACAAGCCCACCAATGTTCTGGCATTCCCCATGCAGGAAGGTGAATTTACCCAAATCTCGCCCGGGCTTTTAGGCGACCTTGTCATCTCCTGTGAAACCGCCCAAAAAGAGGCGGACCATGCCAATATCACGCTGACCGAGCGGCTGTCCCAACTGCTTGTCCATGGTACCCTGCACCTTGTGGGATTTGATCATGAAACCAGCCCGCTGGACGCCCAGCAAATGGAAGAAAAAAGTCTTGAGCTCTTGAGAATAATTGAAAGCAACCCTGAACTGAGTGCATTTTAAACACTGGAGGAATAGATAATATGGCCCGACTCGCTGTAAATGTGGATCATGTCGCAACCCTGAGACAAGCCCGGGGAGCCCGCTTTCCGGAACCTGTGGCTGCTGCCATTGCAGCAGAAACAGCCGGGGCAGATGGTATTGTTGTTCATTTGCGGGAGGATCGCCGCCACATCAATGAAAGGGATGTCCGGCTGATCAGAAAAATCGTTCAATCCAAACTCATACTGGAGATGGCTGCCACCAATGAAATGCTGGGTATTGCAATGGACATCAAGCCTGATACCGTTACCCTTGTCCCTGAAAAAAGGGAAGAATTGACCACCGAGGGCGGACTTGATCTGATTTCCCATGAAAGCTATATCAGAGAAGCTGTTTCCACATTAAAAGATGCCGGTATTGCTGTGTGTATTTTCATCGACCCGGATCTGGATCAGATAAAAACTGCTCACAAAATTGATGCAGACATGATTGAAATCCATACAGGAGCCTTTTGCGATGCCACCACAAAAAGTCAACAAGCAAGAGAGTTTTCACGAATCATTGATGCTGCTAAAATCGGTTCAAAATTAAAGCTTGAAGTCAATGCCGGACATGGCATCTGTTACAATACCATTAAAGCATTTAAAGGGCTGGATGAAATCACAGAATTCTCTATCGGCCACAGTATTGTCTCCCGGGCCATTCTCACTGGAATGGAACAGGCTGTCCGGGATATGAAAGAATTAATTTCAAGGCTTTGATCTGACATTCATGTCCTGACCCAGCAGCCCGGATTTCCTGACTGCCTGGGTTACACCACACTGATTATTGGAAGATACTGTTTCAAATTTTTCTTTTAACACTTTTGGCCCATTCTCAACCATAAAGCCTTTACCAGACCATTCCAGAAGGTCCTGATCATTATAGTCATTTCCCACACTGATCACATCACTGGGTTCAACACCCAGTTTTTTTGCCAGGAAAGCTGCGGTTTTACTTTTAGACACATCCTTATGAAAAATTTCAATCCAGACTGATTTGTGGTCAAGGGGTGAGGTGGCCTGTATCACGCTTAAGTCAGGCAATTGATGTTTGATTTTTTCAAACTTGTCAAACCCCTGCCCATCCGGGAGAATAACCAATACCTCCGAGATCGGGGTTTTGTGTTGATACGCTTTTGCCAAAGGCCTGGCACAGGAATTATATATGGCAATACGACGATAAAAATCCGGATTATCCTTTCCATGCGAACGATATAAAAAAGAACAATTATCGGGTATCGCCGCATGGACCATATAATCCATTTCCTGCTCATCTAAAAAGTCGGTAATTGTCCTGATCTTTTTCACGGGGATGCTTTTTTGATAAAACAAATCATTGTTTTCAACCTCCAGAATCCCGGCACCGGTTGAAAAAATAATATAATCCACTGACAGACATTTTGGACCTTCTGCCATACCCATATCCGTGAATGCCGTCATAATGGAAGCCAAAGACCGACCCGTGGCAATGGCCGTAATAATCTTGTTGTCTTTTAATTGTTGAAGCGTCTGGATATCCTCGGGATGAACCTTTTTTGCATCGGTCAGCAAGGTCCCGTCAAAATCAGTAATAAATATTTTTTTAAACATGAGCGTTCATTTTTCCTAAAAAAGCGTTTTGTTCTCAAGTAAACTATGATACCTGTGTGTAACCGATAAACACAGTATCAATTTTATGGACAAAAGAAAATCCCGCATATTATCCGCCATTATGTTTCAGGTGCGCAGCCGCCCGTCATTTGAATCCATCGGAGTCGTCCGTTACAGACAGCTGCTTGAACAAAGTGCCCGAATTTTTACAATTAATCCTGCCATAAAAAAAGACCCCATCCATATCTGCGGCATGGATGCTGAATGGATCACACCACCGGAACACGATGAAAAAAGAATTATTTTATATGTCCATGGCGGCGGATTTATTGCAGGATCAATCAATTCTCACAGAGATCTTGCCTCTCGAATTGCAACAGCAGCAAAGGCGAGACTCTTGATGTTTAATTATCGGCTGGCACCGGAGCATCCGTTTCCGGCAGGCCTTGATGATACACGGCAAATCTATCAATGGATAACTGAACGGTTTGATAACTCCCACCACATCTGCCTGGCAGGTGACTCTGCCGGTGCCGGCCTTGCCCTCTCCCTTGTTTCTGATCTGATGACCAGGGCATTACCCTTACCCAAATGTGTGGTATTGCTCTCTCCCTGGACAGACCTTGAATGCAAAAACTTATCTCACCATACAAACCTTAGAAAAGACTTTATGCTCAATCAGAAAGCATTGAAAGCCACTGCCCGCCTGTACACGGACAAAGATCTGGCCAACCCTTTAATCTCCCCGATCAACAACAATTTTAAGGGGTTCCCACCTGTTTTAATCCAGGTTGGAGAAAATGAAGTTTTATTAGATGATTCAACCCTGCTGGCCAAAAAAATAGAACAGGACAATGGCATTGTTAAACTGGAGGTATGGGATGAGATGTTCCATGTCTGGCATTATTTCAGCAAATATCTTTCACAAGCCCGGGATGCTGTAAACCGGGCCGGTGAATTTATTCAGTTCTGGTCGCCTGTGATCCGTTCATCCCGGGCCCGATCCAATCAAAACTGACCCTGTTAAAAACTCTTGGTAAGGGTTCACTCAAAAATAAATTACCAATTTTGGGAGTCGAGTCGCCTGGCCTGCAAGGCGTGGAAATGCAGGCATATCGGGAATATGCCGAATTTACACAACGCAGCAGGACAGGATGAATCGGCTTTCAAAATGTAAATTTATT
>JBDRPM010000010.1:0-9651 GCA_043827005.1 Pseudomonadota bacterium
TTGCATGTGTTAAGCACGCCGCCAGCGTTCATTCTGAGCCAGGATCAAACTCTCCAGTTATAATCCTTTTACTTAAACTCTTTAAGGTCTGTTTTAGACCCGCTTTAAAATTTCTCACTGACCAATTTTCAAAGATCAAAAGCCATGTTCCTCTCATTTGAAGAACTCAGACAGAATATATGTTTTTTATTTTTTTGTCAAACACTTTCTCATCAAAAACTAATTATTTTCTTATGCTTTTAAAATAAGCCCAAGGGGCAGTTTTTCACCGAATTGAATGCTCTTTTCATTTATATCCTGTTTGCTTTTTTCCTTTACCATCTTTATAAAGCCTTTAGCAGCGCTTCTTTGAGTCAACCAGTCGATGATTTGCGCCTGAGTTTCCGGCTCGACATCTCTGGTCCGGTCTCCGGTCCTGCGTGAAAGCTGGGCAATTAAATTTTCCACAGGATCTGTTTTTTGCCAGGATATTTTCATGATTTGATTCATCCATCGGCTCACCTCTTTTGCAGGCACCACCCGGTCAACCGACCCGTACAATAATTCTCTGGCTCCCAGACGTGACATGGTCCAAAAAAAACTGTCCTGTTTTTTACCCGGTTTCAATCTGGGCAGCAGCGCTTTGGCCAAAGCCACCTTATCTTTAACCAAAAGCCTTTCAAGATTGCCGGCCACCATCCAAAGTTCTGCCTGTTCCTGAAAAGACAGATCGATTTTACTTTTTTTATTTTTTAATATGGCAGGAGAAATATCCTGAAAAACCTGACGCTGTTGTCCTGCCTTTAAGCCGGCAACAATCCTGCGGCTAAATATCCACCATTCCAGTCGGTTCTGCGTTGATTTTTCAAATACCGGACCTGAAAGATAAATTTTCCATAATTGCTGACACCGTTCTTCATCAAACGCATCTCCAAAACCCGGCCTCATGCAGAATCCGGTTAGATTCAACCATCTGGCTTCATGATCTGCTGTCTGGGTCCGCACATCAGATAATTGAATAAGTTTATCAGCAAGAGCCCTTAAAAAAGATAAAGGCCAATTGGCTTTTTTCTGGCCAATACTTTTTTCAATCTGCTTAACAATGCCTGGCAGATCGGCATTCTCTGCTGCGGTTCCTTTGAACGCCTGGTCCAATTGTCCACACGCCATGGCAATCAGTTCAGTGTCATATACTTCATTATCAACTGCCGGTCCTTCGGTCTGCTGATCTCTAAGTTGAAACTGCAATTTCCATTTATGATCGCTGACAGCCGACTGACAATACATGGCAAGGGTTCCCATTTCCGTATACTCAGCCCCAATGGTTACGGGAATTATTTTTTTATCTGATTTATTGCCAAATTTAATAATAGTCTGAATCGGCGTCATAGGGGTCATGGTCGTATCAATGTCCAGAATATCGCCTGACTGATCGCCTGACCGATAGCTTGAACTATAGATATCAAAACTAACCGGTTCATTGGCCCTGACCTCATATTGCATCTGGGAAAGATCAATCACAGACCCTTCGTCCAGTCCTCTTTCAACCAGACAAACTGCTTTTGATTGACCTGCTGTTACCATGGAAACGCCAAGATAATAGCTCAATGGACTTCCACTGCCCACCCGGACACCCTCGCCCTGTTTCACAAGTCCATAATAGGATGCACCGATCCCCACTGCCAGTTCCGGACTATTGTTTTCAAGTATTCCAGGAACATTGGGATCACAGACCTTAAACCATTTTCTGATGGCCTGAAGGATACACTCCTGCACCAACGCCGGCTTAAGCGTCCCTCCATTAAATAAAATCAAATCCGGCAATGGTTCTTTTTGAAGGTATTTTTGTACATCCTTCCTGTGTTTTTCCAAAAAACTGATAATATGTCGGGTCACGGCAGAATCTGTCTCAAACGGAAGACCAAAATCCGCTATTTCTTTTCCAGGCTCGATACGTCTCAACGCATCAGTCTCAACATCAGGAAAAAATTCGTGCGACAGCATGGATTCGACCTCTTTTTGAGTCAGATCCGCTGCAAGGGTCCCGGCGATCAATGACCGGCCCTCTCCTTTGATTGTTATCCTGACACAAGCATCTCCTGCTTCAAGAATCCGTTCTTTAGCTTCCCGGCATCGGTGGGCCAGTGTTTTCCATTTATCAGAGGTCAGTGTTGTCTTTGATTTGAATTTTGATTCCACCATTTTGGCCAGTGACAAATCAATATTATCACCACCCAGAATCAAGTGATCCCCAACGGCAATCCGCTCAAATCTTGGTGTTCCTTCTGATTCTTTGAGTGTAATCAAGCTAAAGTCCGTTGTACCGCCACCCACATCACAGACCAGGATCAAATCACCGGGATTGACAAATTCAGACCAGTCGGTCTCATGATTGATCAACCAGGAATAAAACGCAGCAAGCGGTTCTTCGATAAGCGTCACAAAAGTTCCAAAACCAGCCAGTTTAATGGCTTCCATGGTCAGCTCTCTTGCTTCTTCGTTAAATGAAGCCGGAACAGTGATCACAACCGACTGATTCTCAAGAAACAGGTCTTCATCCTTTACAAAATGATTCCAGGCACTTTTGATATGGATCAGATATTCAGACGTAGCTGTAACAGGGGACACTTTATCAAACCCTTCCGATCCCCAGGGCAAAATTTTTGCTTTCCGATCTGCATGTGGATTGCATAACCAGCTTTTGGCAGAAGATACCAGCCTGGAAGGAATTTTTGAACCATGATCCCGGGCAAAGCTACCGGCAAAAAGGTCTTCTCTTTTTTTCCACGGATGCTTGAGCATCTCTTTTGAAATATCATACTCACCCGGGATATACAGGAAAGAAGGAAGAACCGGATTTTTTGTAAACTCACCATGCCCGGTTAATTGCGGAATATTAAACACCTTTAAATATTGTTTTTTGTCTATTTTTCTGCTGGCCAGCATATCATTCTTTAATGCAGCGATATCCACGTATGAAACCGCACAATTGGTCGTTCCTAAATCAATGCCGACAACATATTGCTTATCTGTTTGTTTAACAAATTGTTTTTCTGGAAAATCCAAGGTTACTCCTAAATGATATCAATCTGGTGTTACTGAATTTCTACCTCTGCGGGCGTAATAATCGTTGAGTCCTGAACGTCTGACAGTTTTGGAATCTCAAGTTTTCCAGCTTTCCATCCCCTGTGCTTTAACCGCCCTTCAAATGGCGGTTCTCCAGATACCTTCCCGATCAGCTTGATGGCATCAATATCAAATCCTTTTTCCACAACAACCATGTCGCCTTCTTCACGGTCAATCACAGATTTGGGATCAATATATTTTTTAACAACCTTTTTACAGTCTTCCTGAATACTTCTCACAGCCGCCCCGATCTGTTCATCGTCATAACCACTAAGGTCTTCATCAAAAAAATCAAGAAGCCTGCCTTCTCGTTGAAAAACAGACAATGTATGCAGAAACAATCGTCTTTTTCGATCCTGCTCAATTTTTTGATCAACAAAATCCTTCTTCTTTTTCCCTGACTCCTGACCCGCATCAATGGTTTTCTGAATCTGCACCAGTGTTTTGGACATGCTTATCTTTATGATTACCCACAAAGCCCATCCGGCCAATAAAACAAAAGCGACTGAGACCGGCAGTATCAATTTATAATAGTATTGAGACACCAGTTCAATCTGCTCAACAAGCCAAGATAATTGATTGGCAGCAAGTTCTTGACCCTTATCCTTTGAAAAATGAATCAAGGTTTTTTCAATTCCAAAATAAAGTCCGATATTGATGCCGACAGCAAGCAAAACACCAATAATGGTAAATATCCAAAATGATTTTTTAGAATATGTATTTTCAATGTTCAATTTGTGTAACTTCCCCTTTATTATGCACAATCATCCAAACGTAAAATAACCATGCTGTTCTTTGACAACATGGCTATAGACAATAATACAAAAAAACGTTCTTTCAAGCAAATGCATTTAAGAAAATGGGAATCAGGGCAAACCCATTACAAGATTATTTTTTTTCGTCTTTCACTGTGATCACATCTTTATTGGCATCATACACTCTTTGACCAATTCCGTTCACCTTCATGATATCCTCTGGTTTTTCAAACGGCTGAGCTTCACGATAACTGATCATTTTAACAGCGATTTTATCACCCACATATTTAAGTGCTGAAAGTTCTTTTTGCGTTGCAGTATTGATGTTGATTTTGCCTGAACCGGCTAAAACCGGCTGAGTGAATACAACAAGCAACAGGATTATCAAAATAAAAAATGAAGATTTTTTAACCATTCCCATAATTTTCCTCCTTTTTAAATATAACAGGGCCCTGATTCCCGGAAAGGTCCGATTATTTAAAAAGAGTTCAAATATCATGAAAACAAGCAGCCGCTCAGACAGATTTCGGACCATTTTTAAAAAAAACTAAGAATGGCCAGGATAATATATGATAAAAAAAAAGAAATCAATCAGGGGAAACCCTTGTTTTTCATAAAAAAATGCACTTTTTTTATGGTTGAGCCGCATCCCTTTATTTAATAAACGCCAAAAGCCTGCTTAAAAACATCCCACCATTGATCAGAAAACGCATCAAGTTCAAGTTTTTGATTTTTTGCCAGCTTAAGTCCTTTTGGAGGTGTTGATTCAGGCTTTGACATGGGTTTGGTCATGACAAAGCCAATCCTTTTCGTAGGGGCAACAACTAAATACGCCCCAACCCCTGCCAGCCATTCACCATCAAACTCACCAGAAAAAACAACCCAGTTTTCATCCAGGCCTGACGGCTTGCTGTTCCCTCTTTCAAAAACAAAAAATGGGGCCTGAATCGGATAATCAACAACATCGAATTTTCTTGAGCCTGTTTCCTGGATATAAATGTTTAAAAATACCAGCCCTGCCCCCTGTAAAAATAAGGTCTGCGCATTGACATCCTCAAATCTGCTGATCTTATTGTTAACCAGGTTAAAACCTGCTGGTAAAACAAAATGTTTGTCAAACACAGACAACTGGTTTCCATCCACGATTGCAGGCATAGCAGGCTCAACATTTTTTTGTTCTCTGCCTGGTGGATTATGGCTCCACCCTCTTGAAAACAGACAATTATTATAAATCGTATAAAATTCAGTTTGTTCTGCTTTTTCACCTGTAATCGTCTTCTGCCTTGCAGCCTCTTGTGCAATCAAAAGGCATTCTTGTTCGTCCAGAGTGAAATTCACCTGATTATGACCGGGTTTATACCAAAGCTGAGGAGATGCACACCCCATGATACCCCAGATGAACATCCCGGAAACAACCCATAGTAAAAAATCGCTATATCTACCTTTTTTCATACACCCATCCAATATTTGAAATAACTTGACTCTTCATACCATTTCAATTAATAGTCTGCAAAGTTTATAATTTAATGGACAAAAAAATACCAATTTTTAAACATGACTTTTTTTGCTTTTTTAAAACATCTCGCTTTTGGATTCAGTCTTTTTTTGTTTTCCAGTACAATCTGCTGGGCAATCATCAAACGTGCCAGAATCCTTGACACACCCAATGAAAGGTCTTCTCATTCTAACCCAACTCCTACCGCAGGAGGATTGGCTATTGTTCTGACTTTTTTTTTAGGCATGAGTATTATCTATTTTGTAGCCGAAGAAACCATGATCAGGCAAAAATTTTTTTTAGGCTTTACCTTTTCCAGCTTGTTAATTGCCGGCATCTCTTTTTATGATGATTTAAAACACAGACCTTTATTGATCAGATTGCTCACTCAAATGCTGGCTGTCTGTGTTGTTATTGCCTTTGGTTTGGTTATCAACCGGATTGAATATTCATCACTCCCGGAAAATCTGGGACTCTTTGGATATATGATCACTTTCATATGGATTATAGGACTGACCAATGCTTATAATTTTATGGATGGTTTAAATGGTATGGCAGGCGGGAATGCAATTATCGCATCACTGTTTCTTGGACTGATCTCATTCTGGCAGGGAAGCAATTTTACGTATATTGTATGTTATATCCTTGTTGCCGGAACCGCAGGCTTTTTAATTTTTAATTTCCCCAAGGGCAGATTGTTCATGGGTGATGTGGGAAGCACTTTTTTGGGATTTACCTTTGCCAACATGGCTATTCTCTCGTCTTTATATGATCAGGCTCACACATCCTTGCTTGTAATCCCTCTGCTGCTCTTTCATTTTATTTATGACACAGCCTTTACCTTTATTCGAAGGCTTATAAACAAAGAAAATGTCTTCCAGGCACACCGAACCCATTTATGTCAATTATTCAACAGGCTGGGGTTTTCTCATACTATTGTTACTTCGTTTTATATGATAGTGGGGTTGCTCCAGGGATTGGGTGCCATTTGGATGATCAATATTTATAGTGTACAAAGACTGTATATTTTTATTCCCTATTTGCTCTTTCAGTTGATCTATTCATCTGTGATTATTTATTTTGCCCGGAAAAACAAATTGATATAAACGCATTATTTTACATTGGCATTGCTGAAATATAAATCCACCATAATTTTTCTGGCATAAATATATTTTATCCGCTCCATAATATCTTCATCTGAAAAAGTCTCAAGTACTGGATATTTCTTTTTTAAAGAGAGCATATGGGTATTTGTAGCATTGGCATCACCAACAGCAGGAATATTCAGCGCTTTCATGAGTACCTCGTCTACGGGTTGCCAATCTTTGGTAACGTCAGTAATTTTCTCCCATTTATTACCCTCATATCTCCAGGAGCTCCCAGACCATTTATCATGTTTTATCAAAACATCATCCGACTCAATGACGTCATACCGGGGGGCAAAAAACTGAAAAAAAAGCACTGCAACAACAATTCCTAAAAAAAGACCTACCCCAAAATGAGTTCGGGTTTGTACCATCATCTTCTCCTTTTCTTTAATTCTTCATAATCAATGATTACTGGGCACATACTCCGGGACAATCTGTTTGAGCATTGTTTTTATTTTTTCTCCGTCCTGAGCCTTGGCAACTTCTATAATACGGTCGATATCATCATTCAACAGCAACTGGTCGCAGGCCTGACCGGAAAGAACCATGATTTTTTTATGCGCTGTCGGTACGATATCCTCCCCTTTTGTAATCAATTCTTCATACAGTTTTTCACCCGGCCTGAGCCCGATATATTCAATCTTTATGTCTTTATCCGGTTCAAACCCTGAAAGCCGGATTAAATCTCGTGCCATATCTACAATTTTTACAGACGTCCCCATCTCCAGAATAAAGGTCTCCCCTCCTTTACCCATGGCCCCGGCCTGAAGAATCAACTGACTGGCCTCGGGGATGGTCATAAAATACCGGGTCACTTCAGGATGGGTAATGGTCACAGGCCCGCCCTGTTCAATCTGACGTTTAAACAAAGGCACCACACTGCCCACACTGCCCACCACATTTCCAAACCGAACCGTAATAAACCGGGTTCCTGCAGGATCATCACAACTTTGCCCCTGAACCAGCAATTCGGCAATCCGTTTGGTCGTCCCCATAATATTGGTCGGCCGGACAGCCTTGTCAGTGGAAACCATAACAAACCGTTCCACGCCAAATTGCTTTGAAATATTAACCACATTCCTGGTACCGCCAATATTATTCAATATGGCTTCCCAGGGTTGAATTTCCAGCATGGGCACATGTTTATACGCTGCTGCATGGAACACATTCTGGGGTCTGTGTTTTTCAAACGTATTGATCAGCCGACTTCGGTTGCGGATATCCCCCAGAACCGGAACAATCTGGATATAAGGAAAGCTGCGCCGAAGTTCCAGATCAATATCATAAAGCGGACTTTCAGCCTGATCAAACAAAATAATGGTTTTAGGATTAAACCGACAAATCTGCCGACACAATTCAGACCCGATGGATCCTCCTGCGCCAGTCACCAGAATCTGTTTCTGGTCAAGGTATTCTCCGATAAGTCCCTCTTCCAGTTGAACCACTTCCCGTCCCAGCAAATCCCGGTATGCCACATCCCGTATCGCATTTAAAGTCACCTTGCCATCAATGAGCTCGCCTATTCCCGGCAATGTTTTAAATACCAGTTCACTTTGCTTGCATTGATCGACAATGCTGCGCATCTGTTCAGAAGTCGCCGAAGGAACGGCAATCAAAATTTCATGTGCATCCATGGTTTCAGCAACAGACTTTAAATCCTCCACCCGGCCCAGAACAGGAATGCCATGAATCATTCTTCTCTGTTTGGCATAATCATCATCCAGAAAACCCACAACATGATATTTTAATCGTTTATTATCCCGAATCTCTCTGAATATTTTTTCTCCACTGTCCCCGGCACCAATAATCAACAGGTTAATGGCTTCTTTTCCAATCTTCTGCCGACCCAATAACCTGTCTGTTAATTTTGAACCGAATCTCTCTTCAGACATCATCTCAAAATAAAGACGCAGACAAATTCTTGAACCTGAGATAAATAATAGCGTAAACATCCCGTCAATGACAAAAACCGACCGTGCAAATCCAGTAAAACTATGACTGAGCATGATCAGAAGCATGATGACCAAGGAGCTGAAAACAGATGCCTTGATAATATTATAAAGATCAATAATGCTGGTATACCGCCACATGCCCCGATACACATGAAAAAAATAAAAAACAATAACCTTGATTAGGACAATAACCGGCATCAATCTTAAAATCATTCCGGAATTATCAACCGGAATATCAAAGTTGAATCTTAAAAGGAATGAACAATACCATGATGCCCCAAGTAACAAAGCATCCATAATAACGATTAAAATTAAATTAAAATAAATGGGAAAACGATTCTTCATCTACAGGAACCCTCTGCATCTTTGGTTAATAAAACTATTGGGGTCAGGCTTCGTTTATTGCCGTTATTTGCTTTTTAATCTGCTCCATTTTTTCCTGCAAGGATTGGCTCTTTAAAATGCGGTTGCGTGTCGTTTTAACAAGCCGGCTCAGTGATGGCATATTCCGGTTAAAGTATCGTGCAAAATCTGACAACAGATAATCACAATGATCCATGCCAATCATTGCCGTCATGGCCCTTGCTTCTGCCAGATATCTGACACGGCTGGCACTTGTCATTTCCAGGGGTGATATCTCATAAACACGAGCTGTGACACCCACCAGATGCTCAATTGAAATATCTGCCGGAATGGCTTCATCGTTTTGCCTGAGTGCCTCTTTAGTAAAGTCATCATTGCCAAATATCCGCCCTTCTTTACTGCCATGGCGCAGCTGCTCCAAAAGTAGTTCCTGTGTTGCCTGTCCCATAAAATGCAGATATGCTGCCTGGGCAGCCGTTTTTGTGCTGCCAAATTGCCCCAGACCCAGATCAGCTCTCAACCAGGAAGGGGGGTGCATAAGCCCAGCATATGCTGCGTGGCTGCTGAACGGATAATCATTCAAATCTACGACAAAATCAGCGCGTACCGGATTAAGGTGGATGTAGCGGATCAACTCCAGCAGATAGGCATCCTTATCTACCAGAATTGCCTTGTAACGCCCCTGGAACAGGTGTCCGACACGATCATGCCGCTTATTGAACCAATATGTATAACGCTGAGATATATTCTGCATCAGTTTTGAAAGCGGTTTGTCTTTGACCTGCAAAGCCATGTGAACATGATTTTTCATCCAGCAAAAAGCATACAGCATC
>JBDRPM010000011.1:0-16908 GCA_043827005.1 Pseudomonadota bacterium
AAGACCCGATTATAAGATTTGGCCTTTAGCGTGCGATGGTAGGCAATGAGATTGGCAATTTGGGAGAGTAGAACGCTGCCAGATTAATACTTTTAAAAAGCCCTGATCATAGAAATATGGTCAGGGCTTTTTTATTGTGCAACGCCGGCGTTCTTTTCGTCAAAAAAGGCTCAAAGCATTTTTGAAATGGCTTGGACTTTTTTTTATTGAAAAAATATTAAAAAGTTTTACTATTTATTTGACAAATCAGGAGAGAAATCGTAAATGTATCCAAACAATGATAATCTATATTTGTTTGCTGGTTGGATATTATATGGAAATTGATTCCAAACACAAATATTAACACTGAAAAGAGAGGACCATTTTATGAAATGCTCAGTTAAACTTTTTGCTATTGGTACCTTAATGGCGTTTTTTGTTGTCTTTGCCATGCCCATGAATTTAATGGCTGCAACCGAAGCTGCCATTGCCGCTGCTGCGAATAATGCAGCCACGACAGCAGCTCAGTCTGCGATAGCTGCTGGTGCTACACCTGCCCAGGTTTCTGCGGCAGCCCAGGCTGCAGCAGCCCAGACTGCGACATCCATGGGTGCAACAGCCGCCCAGGTCTCAGCAGCCACTGCCGCTGCAGCAACCACAGCATCATCTGCAGTTGCAGCAGGCGTTGCAGCTGGTACTGTGGCCGCCACAGCGGGAATCAGCGCTACAGCCATGGCAGGGATTGTGGCTGGTGCGGTTGCGGTGGCTGCGGGTGTTGTTGCAGCTACATCTTCTGATGACAACGCCACTACGGCCCATGGTCATGGTCATTAAAATGCTTTTGCCAGTGCAGCAATTTAAAATAGATTGATTGAAACTGGCAAGGTTCAGCTTTAAACACTCAGCTTACTATAGAAAAGTCCTGATGATCTCCGTGACTATCAGGACTTTTTTATACTGGCCATGCGTTCTGGCCTTTTATCCGGACCTGCCAGCAACAAATCATGAAAAAATTAAGTGATTAATCTGTTCTTTCATATACCCCACATGTCAGTGACCACCTGCCCCAACGAAAGATGAAAGTCCTCTGATTTCAGCACTTTGCTGGGACTTTCATATAAAAAACAACTCGCATTTTATTTTTTGATTTTATTTTTTTAAGAAAATGTCTGTTTTTTAAAAGTCGCTGTCATTTCTTTTGTTTTAGCGAATCCACATTGAAACTCTTTCATTTCATAGATACAGATGCCATCAACAATTAATGCGCCATCTGCAGTGATTGAATAATCATCTTTTATGTGAACGGTTTCTTTGATGTGTGCATGAATCTCAATGTTTTTATTGGCAGGGATGATTTGTCCTCTGTAGATCCACTCATGGGTCTGATCAGCCGGTATCTGAGCAATATATTGATCAGGATTGATATTGAATTTTTCAAGCATGAAAAATCGGATCATTTGTAAAAAGGATTCAATGCCCAGGGAACCCGGACATACCGGGTCCTGATAAAAATGAGCATCAAAAAACCATTCTGAAGGGTCAACGACCTTGGTTGCTTTGATGTACCCTTTGTTGTAAAGGCCGCCTTCAAAACTTAAAAGATCTATTGTGTCGATCATGCGCAACGCTTTTGAGGGCATGCCAGTGTTAGAGCTTATCTTTTTGTCATACGGTTTGAGCGGGGCATCATCTTTAAACGTATGGGTAGTGATGGCTGGTGAAATAGTTTCAGGCAGGCTGTAGTCTGTAAATTTGCTGTTTCTGATCCCCACCTGGTTTGAAAGTGCCTGGCTGGTAAAAAATCCAAAATTTGTAACCCCTTTGTAAACAAGTTTGCCATGGGTCAGCATCTGCATTTCAAAATCCTGAATAATCATCCCGCCGGCTTTGGAGACATCGGTCATCCGGCTTCTGATGGTGATGGTGCCGCAGCTTCTGGTAATGGGTTTGATAAGGGTGGCTTTCCCGCCCAGATTTCTAAAATGCAGCCTCTCCTGGCTTTGAAGGGCAGAACCGGCATAGGCTGCCAGCCATCCGCAGGGCTGGAGTGCAATTTCAAGAAGAATGCAAAAAGGAATGGTATCGGTTCTGTTGGCCGTAAAATACCATTCGTTTTTTGGAATATCATATTGGGTTTCGATCCAGCCGCCGGATTTCATCTCCCATTGCGGGTGGTCTGCCAAAATGACCCGGTCCATGAAAAAATAGGGGGGCCTGGGAAGTCTTGCAATTTCACGCTTTTTATCAAAGATTTGATATTTTTCTCCAAAGGCCTGGGAAGGCTTTCCCTGGGCAAAGGCAAGAATGGACTCTTTTGAAAAAAGGGGCCTGTTTTTAAATTTTTCATTTAAAGACGGATCTGTAATGGCTTCAAATCCTGTGATACTGGCAATAACCGTATTGTCTTCATTTAAAAAGGTGAAATACCCTTTGATCTGATTTTTCGTTTCTTCATTTACAGTAAAAAGGATTCTGATATCACCTTTCAGGTCTTTAAATGATGAATAAAGTCGAAGGCTGCTCAGAAAACTGGGCAGACAGACCTGTCCCTTGTTTTCGTAAGACCAGAGTATGGCTGCTTGAAAGGCGGCATCCAGCATCATGGGCTCGATCACCCATTTTGAATTAAATGGAGAAAAAATCCACTGGTCTGGTGCAGGGGCAGGCCGGGTCACAACTTCAATCCCTTTTTTCGAATATCCGTTAATAGCTTTTATTCCCTGCAGCCCTTTTCCATGGAACAAAATTTTATCATACGCCTGTTTGGCATCCAATGGGTATGGTTCTAAAGACATGAATGCGGCTTTTGACAATACCGGTGGTTTTGGCAACCGGTCCTTTAAAATAATGTCACATTTTGAATGAACAATAGAAGGCAAGTCTGCAGGGCTTGAAGACAGTTTAGACGTGATGGTGCCGGATGCCAGATACCCGCTTTTTCCTGGCTGACATTTGCCAAGGTTGATATCAATGTCCAATTCTTCATCCTCAGGTTTAATCCCCTTTAACAGACGCATATTGTCCATACCGGCAAAAAGAAGACCGGGATTATTCTTTTCAGCAGCATGGGCATGGTATTCCATCAGCAGGGCAAAGGGAACAACCGGTTTATTGTCAATTTTGTGAGAAGAAAGAATAGGGGTGGATTTAAGGCCAAAAGCAATTGTCATCACCTTTGAAAGCTTAGGCTCTTTTTGCTTTTCAGGCTTGTTAAGATGGGCGCCAATCACAACTTCCGGGTCATGTGGCCGCTTATTTCCCATCTCCTGAATCAATTGTCTGGCACCGGCCTGTAAAGGGATAAGTTCAATGCCTCGCTTTAAGAACTCTTTTTGCAGGCCGGCATCCACCATGCCGCCTTCCCAGGGGCCCCAGTTGATGGACAGATAATGACAGTCCGGATTTTCAAAGCTCAGCTTTTGAGCAGTTTTATTTAAGATTTCATTGGCCATGGCGTAATCGCATTGACCTTGATTTCCTGTTCTTGCAGCAACAGAAGAAAAGAGAACAACATATTTAAGTTTATCCTGTCTGGCAGCAGACATCAGGGAGTTTAACCCATTGACCTTGGTTTCCACCACGCGGGTAAACGGGCCAACTTCTTTGTCAACAATCAGTTTATCTTCTTTGACACCGGCACCATGGATAATCACAGTAATTTTTTTAAATTCTTTTCTAACATCCTTAAAGATGGCATCCACTTCTTTGGGCTCACGAATGTCTGCGCTGAAATATTGAACCCTGGAACCATTTTGTTCCATCAAATCAATATTCTGTCTGATTTCTCTGTTGGACAGAATTTTTTGATAGACTTTTTCAATATCTGCGGGTTTGGGCCGCTTACCCTCAAATGCATGGGTAAGGATGGCTTTTTTAAGCAAAGACGGGTCGGTGATTTTGCTTGACCACTCATTTTCCCGGCCGGGCAGATCAGATCGGCCAATCAAAATAATGGTGGGAGAAAACTGTTGTGCAAGCTCAATGGCACAGGCAGCCGTGACCCCTTTGGCACCTCCAGTAATGACAATAACATCATCTTGATCAAGGTTGATGCGATGGTGATCAATCTGCTGATCCGTCAGTGTGGGAATGTTACAGCTGTCACCATCCAGGCCCATTTCAACGGAACCATGGGTCATCATTAACGCAACAGCAGCTTCTGCATTTTCAAGACATTGTTCCCGGTCACCCGGCATATCCAGAGCCCGGCAAAGGACATCCTTGAACTCGATACCGGCAGTTTTCGCAAGTCCTGCCAGCCCGCCATATACGGGGTCGCAGCCCAAAGCAGAGTCTGAAAAACCAAAATCCCCTCCTAAAAAGGAAACCGTTGCTAAAAATGCACCCTTTTGAGCACCGGATTCCATCAGATATGGGGCATTTTGTTTTACCAGCAAAAAGGCAGAGGTTAAAAATTTTATGGAATGATCTTTGTCCGGATTTTTACAAAAGGCATCTGCCACCAGAACAAGGCCGGCTGCATCGGGAAGGTCAAGGGGGTGTTCAAGGTTAAGATCGATCAGTACGGCATCAATGCCGGATTGAATAAATTCATGTTTCAATCGGTCTGCGATTTTGCCGAAATCTTTTGTGATATAAACTTTTTTTCCAGATGGCAGATCAATCTTTGCACCATTGTAAAACCGGATCTGATTGGTGGGGTATTCTGTCAAACTGATGGTTTGACGGGTCAGTATCTGATTTTTATGAAGCGTTTCAGGCTTTTTTTGATCTGTTTTGACAGATTCAGAACCATTTTTTAACAGTTGGTCAGACTCTGGATTTTTTTTTTGCGCCTCAGCTGGTTCGCTTTGACTGTCTTTTGCCAGAAAGTTAACAATCTCTTCAATGGTTTTTAGATTCGCAATATCATCTGATGAAATGGATTGGCAGTCATCCAGTTCCTGCTCCAGTTTAGATAAGATTTCCACGCGTTTAATAGAATCAATTCCCAGATCTGATTCCAGGTTCATGGCCGGTTCCAGCATTTCCACCGGAAAACCGGTCAGTTCGCTGATGGTGTTGAACAAAACGCTTGAAACAGATTGTCCAATGCCGACAGGATTGGCTTTTTGTGCCAACCCATTTGCGGGGGTATGCGTATTGTTATTGTGATGCGTGGCACTATTGGTTGTTGCATCAGTCATCTGAACGGGTTCAGCAGTTATGGCTGAGCAGATATCACCCAGGGTTCTTACAGACCCGATCGCTTCAGTGGTCAATCCTTCACATGAAGGGATCTGTTTTTCCAGCTCTGAAATGATTTCAACTTTTTTAATGGAATCAATTCCCAGATCAGATTCAATATTCATATCCGGCTCCAGCATTTCCACTGGGAATCCGGTCAGCTTGCTGACAATGTCAAACAGGATCTGTTCATTTTTAAAGGTGTCAGATTCTTTAATCAGCGTTTTAACCGGCGGATCAATTTTTTCAGGCTTTTGAAGATCAGCTGATTGCCTGGTTTTCATAAAGGACTCAGGGGCTGTTTGTTTGTCTTTTATATTTGTTTGATCAGGGTTTGTTTGAGCAGGTTGAAGCGGCATTGAGGGTGATAGAATATCTGTTTGAATCGGCCTGGTATTGAGGACGGTTGAACCAGGTTGAGCCATAGTTGATGGCAAAACTGCGCCATTAAAGGCAAGCTGTTGAGTGTGCGCCAGCATACTGGCCAGGGTTTTACTGGCCTGGGCCTGGGTTTCAAGAAATTTTTCATGGGTTCGGGCAGTCTGGGTTTGAAGCTGCTGCATGGCTTCAAGCCCTTTTTGAACCATTTTCATGGCTTGGTATGCATTTGAATTCATAAGGCTGTTCTCGCTATGGGATGGGGTTTGAATCGTTGTTCGGGTTTCTTTTGTAATCAAGTTGTCTTGCATAATGACATTGTTTATATGGTTTTTCACTGGTTCTGATTTGGGTCGTGTGCATGGGTTTTTGGGTTTTTGATTTGCGCCTGAAAGCTGGACCCGCATTTTTTTGGGTTCAGGTCTTGTTACTGCATCTTCCCATTGGGCCAGATCAATGCAAAAGCCTTTGGCGGCAAGACAGCATAAAATATGGGCAAGATCCTCAAGCCCTGATTTTTTGCCGCAGGACTGGTCAAGGGAGAGTGCTGTAATGTTTTTGTCTTTGAGGATCGATTTCACAAGACCGGTTAAAACCGCTTTGGGACCGACCTCAATAAAGGTTGTAACACCCTTTGCATACATGGTTTCAATATTGTCGACAAAGTGGACTGGATTGGCCAGTTGGTTGCCAAGTGTGGTTATAATCTGTGATCTTTTCTTCGGATACAGGGTACCGGTGGTATTGGATAACACCTCGATGTCGTGGGATGATATGTGGTGTGCTTCAAGGTCTTTTGCAAACGGAATAGCCGCTTTTTCAACCAGGCTGCTGTGAAATGCGGCTGCCACCGGCAGTTGAACAGCCCTTATTTTCTTTTGCCTGCACAATGTTTGAGCCCGAAGAATTTGAGATGTTGAACCGGACAAAACACCCTGGGTGTGGCTGTTTTGATTGGCAAGAATTAAATCAAGGTGTTCTGCTTTGATCAGGGCTTTAATGTCTTTTAAGGGGGCCTGGACCGCAAGCATGCTTCCTGGGTCGCCATCTGTTTTGCCGGCATTGGCCATGTGTTTTCCTCTGGATACAGAAAGCGTCAGCAAAGCGGTTTCATCCATCCAACCGGCTGAGTAAAGGGCACACAATTCACCAAAACTGTGTCCGCACGTCATTTGCGGTGAGATGCCAAAGCGTTTGAGAACGCTGGTCATGGCAAGACAGGTGGCACCAATGGCGGGTTGGGCAATATCGGTCTGGCGCAAGGTTTGTTCAGCGTCTTTTTTGTCCTGCACATAGGATGGTAAACAGAATATAAAATCCTGCAGCCTTTGATCCTCTTTCTGGTCGCTTTGTCTGGCAAAGATATCAGCAGCCTTGTTTACAGCATCCAGTGCCTCGGGAAATATTGTGGCAAGATCTTTGCCCATGCCGGTGTATTGACTTCCCTGGCCGGGGAATAAAAACCCCAGTTTTCCGTGTACAGGCCTGGATGAATAATAAATAAAATCTTTTGAACATTCGTCTTTAGAACATTCATTGTCAAGACAGTCCATTCCCATGTCCAGGCTGTCCTGGATAGAGGTGCCTTTTTGATGAATCATCAGCAGCCTGAATTTATCTGCAGCATTAAAACTATGTCTTGACTCGCCGGCAAGAAAGGCAGTCAGCTGGTGTTGTTCCTGGTCATCTCCGGCCGCAGTTACAGCAGTCTGAAATGTTTTGATATCTTTTTTCAAGCCATCTTTTGTGCCGGAAGAAAATGCAAGAATCTGTGTGGATCCGTCCCAGGATACATGGTTTTTGGACAAAGAGTATTCTTCTAATACCACATGAAAATTACTGCCGCCAAATCCAAAGGCGCTGACGCCTGATCGCCGGGGAGAAGAGGTCACCCAGGGTTTGGTCGCAGCATTCAGATAAAATGGGGTATTATTAATGTCCAGTTCAGGGTCTGGTTGTTCAGCCTTTAATGTCGGTAAAAGGGCTTTGTTGTACAGGGCAAGTGCTGTTTTTATGATTCCTGCCGCACCTGCAGCGGCTTTGGTATGTCCGATCATGGATTTGACCGACCCAATGGCAGTGTGGTTTTTTTTGTTAGAATGTTTATAACATTCTTTTAAAGCTGTAAATTCAACTTTATCGCCCACCCGGGTTCCAGTGCCATGGGCTTCAATCATTTCCACTGTGCCAGGATCGATGTCCGCTTCCTGGTAGGCTTCTTTTAATGCTTTGATCTGGCCTTTTGCATCAGGCGCATAAACCGCAGATGTCCGGCCATCGCTGGATGTACCAATGCCTTTGATCACAGCATAGATTCGGTCATTGTCTTTTTGGGCATCTTCCAGCCGTTTTAAAATCAGCATGCCAATGCCTTCACCCAGCACTGTACCATCGGCATCTTTTGAGAAAGGCTTTGCATCACTGGTGTGTGACAGAACACCGGTTTTTGCAAAACACATGTGCATGAATACATCATTCAATGTATCCACACCGCCGGTGATGGACATATCACATTTTTTTGCGTTCAGTTCCATGACTGCCGTGTGGATGGCTGAAAGAGAGCTGGCGCAGGCCGCATCTGAGACCGTGTTGGTTCCGGACAGGTTCAGCCGGTTTGCGATTCTGCCGGCCACCACATTGCCAAGAAGGCCGGGGAATGAGTTTTCCTGCCACTGGACATAATCACCGCTGATTCGTTCAAGAACCTCATCTTGTTTTTCCTGACCTATGCCTGAATCCTGTAATGCTTTTTTCCAGATAGGGTGCCCAAGCCGTGCACCCAAAGGAATGACCAGTTCCTGGGTACCGGTAACACCCAGGATCACATTGACTTTTTTTTCCTGAAGCATGGGATGATTGATGGAATAACCTGCATCTTCAAGAGCCATTCTGGCCACTTCAAGCCCCAGAAGCTGGGAGGTGTCGGTTGCTTCAATATTGTTGGGGGGGATACCGTAATCCAACGGGTTAAAGCAAATCTGGGGAAGGAAACCGCCCCGTTTGCAATAGATATGATCCGGTGTTGACGGATCTTTATCAAAGTAATCGTTTAATTTCCAGTGAGTGTCTTCGGGAATATTCTGGATGGCATCAATGCCGTTGAACAGCAGGTGCCAGTATTCTTTAAGATTTCTTGACTGAGGGAAGATACATCCCATACCGATGATGGCAATATGATGATTTTGATTTGTCCTGGCCATATTTTGATTTGTATCCCAAATAGTTTCAGATAATAAATACAGGCAATATACTATCGCTGGATTCTTGAATCACTGGAAGGGTATGGCTTTGACAAAAGTTTTACACAAAAACCGGTTTGAATAAAAAAACTGCATTCAAGTGATGGACTTTATATATAGGTTGAAAGAATCGCTTTGGGCAGGGGATGTAACATACCTGCGTCTATTGGCAGCTCAATCCCCTGAATTTTAAGAATAGATGCCCGGATACTGACGCTGGCTCCCAGCAGGATATTTAAAGCAATTTCAGCAACTTCTCGATTCTCAGCCGATTCCAGAAAACTACCCTTGACCCACTGGTTAAAGGCACCAATGGCAGGACCGCACCAGATCTGGTAATCCATTTTCCGTTCAGGAATGCCCTGGATGGCCCATTTTGATGAAAGACCCAGATAGGATCTGAAAACCAGAGCCATTTTATGTTTGGGGTTTTCCTGTGCTTTTTCGATCTCTTTTAAGTTGCCTGTTTTAATGAAAAAGGCTTGGGTAGATGCCCAGGCCTGATCAAAATCGGTCTGGAGGAATTTATCCTGGATTTCGAGTTTTGAGCGTTCGTCTATATCATCAAAGCAGTCATAAGCCTGGTAAAATTTATACAGTTTTTCTGCCCTGACCGGGAACATGGTGCCCCGTTTTAATACCTGAACCCTGGCACCGATTTCAAACATGTCTGCTGCCGGGGCCATGGCCACATCGGCCTGTTCCGCCTGGCAGAGCAGCTGTTTGACATCATTGCAGATGCCGGCTTCAACACAGGCCTGATTAATGGAACCGGTTAAGATATAAGCTGCTCCCATGCTGAAAGCGGCAGCTGCAGACTGGGGTGTGGCAATGCCGCCGGCCAGTCCGACACAAAGGGGTTCCTGGAAACCATAGGTTTCCATATGTTCATTTTTTAAAGCCATCATGGTGGGCAGCAGAGCCAGGGCAGGGCGGTTGTCTGTGTGGCCGCCGGAGTCTGCCTCTGCTGTCAGATCCTGGGCCATGGGAATGTGCTGTGACAAATCAGCTTCCCGGGCAGTAATCATCTTTTTTTCCAGAAGGTGCCGGATCAGTTTTTCCGGAGGTGGAGAAAAAAATTGTCTGGCAATTTCAATCCGGGAGACTTTTGCAATGATTTTATTTGGCGTAATGATCTGCCCTGAGTCATCTTTGTAAATACCTTTAACCCGATAGTAAACCAGGCCCGGGGTCATGCGCATAAATGCGGCTGCACTGATCAAATGGATTTGATGTTTTAAATACAGTTCCACAGTGGCCATTTCATGGTCAGGATCAGCCAGGGAGTGGATCAGATTGAATCCAAAGGGTTTGTCTTTTAATGTGGTTTTCAGATCAATGATGTTTTTTTCAATTTGATCAATACAAAGTCCGCCTGCTCCAAAAAAGCCAAGCATTCCGTTTTGAGCCATGCTTTTGACCATGGCTGCCGAGGCAATGCCATTGGCCATGGCACCTGCAATATAGGCATATTTAAGCGAATGCCGTTTTTTGAAAGCATCATCCCCGAGGTTTTCCAGCGGAAGTGAAGGAGAAAAGGCCTTGATCGTATATGGCACCTGATTTTGAATGTCAGGTGTGAAAAAATCATGGTCCTTTGATAAAAAACTGATTTCTCCCTGGTTTTGAATGGCAAAAATAGGTTTGTTTATCTGCCTGAGCAGCTCTTTTATCGGGATATTTTTTTCCATAGGCCCTGTACTTTCCATCAATATTTTAGGCAACTTAAATTAAACCTGCTGATTCTTTAAAAGCGCAGCCCTCTCTATTAACATAAAAGGAATTCAAGAAGCAACACCCAAGTATTGCATAAGAATGAATAGACGGGTTGTTGTGATTTAAGAATTGGACCCGAGCGTATTTTTTGATAACCCGTTATCTTCGGGGATGGAATTTTTGGTGCATTTTTATTAAGTATTCTCTTGAAATGTGAGTGTAAATCTGGGTGGTGGAGATATCAGAATGACCGAGCATGGTTTGCACAGATCTTAGATCGGCACCGCCTTCCAACAGGTGAGTGGCAAAAGAATGCCTTAAAGTGTGCGGGGTAATGGACTGGGCAAGATTCGCATCCAGGGCATATTTTTTTATGATTTTCCAGTAGGACTGCCGGGTCATGGGTTTTCCGGCTCTGGCGACAAAAAGACAGGCAGAAGTGGCTGTTTTTAACAAAGAAGGTCTCCCTTCTAAAATCCATTTCTGGGTAATGGCCCTTGCGTATGAACCAATGGGAATGATTCTTTCCCTGGAGCCTTTTCCCATGACCCGGACAAAATTGGCATCAAGATTGATATCCTGTAACTTAAGCTGTATCAATTCAGATACCCTCAGCCCTGCTCCGTACATAATTTCCATCATTGCCGCATTTCTCATCTCCCGGGGGATTCTGGTATCGGGCGCTTCCAGCAGAGCGCTGACCTCATCGATTGTTAATATTTTCGGCAAAGACAGCCCTGTTTTAGGAATCTCCACATGTTTGACCGGATTTGTGGTGACTAGATTCTCATTGATCAAAAATTTATACAGCCCTCGCACCGTGATTAAATGCCGGGCCCTTGATTTGGCTGACAGCCCTTTTTTGGAAAGGTCAACCATCCAGGCAAGGATGACGGTTGTATCGACGTTGTTCAGATCGTTGATTCCGTTTTTTTCAAGAAAGGTAATATATTGGACCATATCTGTTGAATAAGAGGCCAGACTGTTGTTTGACAGCCCTTTTTCAACGATCAGATAATCCAGGTATTGTTGGGTAAGTGCATCCATGGTTTTTTAATCGCCTGACCTATAAAAAAATCTCTGATATACACCTAAAACCAATGGTGTTTGATGTGAATCCGGGTTTAAACAAGGCCCTGGAGCTGATCGTTGCCGTGTTTCTGGCATTCCAGGCAGCTCCTTTGGCAATGCTGTATGACGTCGTTTTTTCAGATTTAATGGGCGGTACCTGTGTGTCAGATGTCCATTCCATGACATTGCCCAGCATGTCCACAATACCAAATTCATTTGCAAAAGCATCATATTTATCCACTTCACTGGTATCAGACAGACCGCTGTGTTCAATGTTCAAGGCTTTTGGGTCGGGGTTATTTCCCCAGGGGTACTTATATCCCAAGTCTGTTCTGGCAGCAGCTTCCCATTCCGCTTCAGTGGGCAGTCGTCTTCCGATCCATGAAGAAAAAGCCAGGGCATCATTCACACTGACTTGAACCACTGGATGATTGCGTTTCCCATGAAGGGTTGAGCCAGGACCTGCCGGTTGAAACCAGCAGGCACCTTTAACATCTTCTGAACCGGCATTTTTCTTCCAGTTGGACCCATTGGCGGTCTTTTTAAAATTTGAGGTATATACCCGGCCATAGCCATATTTTTCAGCCGTGGTCACATACCCGGTTTCTTCGATGAATATTTCAAACAATGCATTGGTGACAGGGTATATACCGATATATACCTGCGGCATATTAAATTGCTGTAATTCCATGCTGGATTTTATTGTTTTTTTGGAGCCAATTGTATATTGGCCTTCGGGAACAGTGGTGTATTTATTGTATTTTTTTTCTCTTTCACCCAAAACATCATCAAAATGTTCTGCCAGTTCTTTTTTTGTCCGGTATTCTTCCAGGGCCTTGAGTTCGTCTTCATCCAGCTCATCGATTTCTTCTATCTGTTCATCTTCGTTGATCTCTTCGATTTCGACATCGTCATCGATTTCCTCTAGTTGTTCATCCTCAATAATCTCTTCGATTTCCTGGTCTTCATCAATTTCGAGTTCTTCCAGCTCATCGACTTCTTCTATTGGCTCATCTTGTTCAATCTCTTCTATTTCAACATCGTCATCGACTTCTTCGATTTCCTGGTCTTCATCGATTTCAATTTCTTCTATCTCCTGGTCTTCATCCAGTTCAATTTCTTCAATATCATCGATTTCTTCGACATCTTCCAATTCGAGCTCTTCATCAATCTCTTCGATTTCGACATCCTCATCGATTTCTTCAATTTCCTGGTCTTCATCGATTTCGAGTTCTTCCAGCTCATCGACTTCTTCTATTTGTTCATCTTCATCAATCTCTTCTATTTCAACATCGTCTATTTCGACATCGTCATCGACTTCTTCGATTTCCTGGTCTTCATCGATTTCAATTTCTTCCAGGTCCTCATTCTCATCGATTTCAATTTCTTCTATCTCCTGATCTTCATCCAGTTCTATTTCTTCAATATCATCGATTTCTTCGACATCTTCAAATTCGAGCTCTTCTTCAATCTCTTCTATTTCGACATCCTCATCGACTTCTTCTATTTGTTCATCTTCATCAATCTCTTCAGTTTTATCATCAAACTCAAAGTCACCCTGCGCCAATCTTTTTAACCCTGTTGTGGTTTCAGGCTCCTGGTCCGGAAGGACATCTTTTGTGATTTTGCTTAGAATTTTTCTGATTTGATCAACAATATCCTTTGGGCTATCTTCTTTTAAATCCATTTCATAGGTATTGAGAAATTCAGTGACTGCTTTGAGAAGACTGGCGGCCTGGTCCAGATTGATATCACCTGTTTTTACGGCATCTGTAAATGAACTCAGAAGGTTGCTTTTTGCCTCTTCAGTCATATCAAAGAGGTTGGTTTCAGTAAGCATCAGGTTCTCAGGATTCAGCTTTTTTTTAGCCAGTTTATTTAAATCTGCATTAATAGAAGACTTAATGCTGGAAAAGTTTCTCCGCTTGGCCTTGAGTTTGGATGGGCTGTCTTCCACATCCCAGATAGACTGAATGATTGTATCTGTATCAATAGAAAACAGCTCGTTTATTGTTTCGTCTGAGGTGTAATAAGAACGGATTGACTGCAAGGCTTTGTACTTTACAGAGTCGGGCCGATAGTTCAGGTTTTGTATTGCCTGGTCGATTCCTTCAAGAGAGATGGATATGTTTGCCAAAAGCTTTGGCCTCCTGTCACTGGTTTTACGTTATTTTGTATTATGATATATTCAATCCAATATATCAACGTGCTGGATGTATTTTACAGGAGTTTATGTTGAAAACTCCCTTTATAGGGATGTTTCACTATTTTATGCAACTATATGATTGAATTTTTTCTTAATTGTGTTAAAGATAGAACGTTATGAGTAAAATAATAACCATAGCAGGTCAGAAGGGTGGAACAGGCAAAACTGTCACTGCTGTAAATCTTGCTGCATCCTTTGCTTTGTTTGAAAAAAAAACACTCTTAATTGACTGTGATCCACAGGGATGTTCCACGCAATGGTGCGGAGTTTCCGATCTGGACCATACCTGTGATATTGCCTCGGTTTTATCGGCAAAAGCAAGGTTCACTGATGCCATTGTTCAAACAGAGTTTAATTATCTGGATATGATGCCGGCCAGTTTTAATCTTTTTCAGGCTGCTTTAAAATTGTCAAAAAAATCGGGGAATGAAAAGATTTTACGTCTTTTTTTAAAAGATGTTGAAGCTGATTATGAATATATTGTGATTGATACGCCGTCCTCATACAGTTTTTTAAGCATCTTTGCCCTGACCGCAGCAGACTGGCTGTTGGTTTGTATGACACCGGAACACAGTTCAATGCAGGATTTTAAGAATATTCTTAAAATGATCCAGTATATTAAAACAGTTCACAAGGTTTCCTTGAAAATATCCAGGGTGCTGTTTAATCGCTGCAAGGATAAAGACCAGATCCATGGTTTTTTACACAATCAGGGGTTGCTGGACATTGAACCAATGGTTTGCAGTTCTTTTATTCCTGAAGATGAAAACATCAGGCAGTCAATTCAATTAAAGGTTCCTGCAGCATTGCATGACATAAAAAGTCCGGCAGCAAAGGCATATTTATGTGTTGCAAAGGAGATCCATTTTTCCTTTAACCAAAGAGGTGTGCTATGAAACTGACGAATCCTGAAGCCATTCAGGAAAGTGAAAAAGAGTTTATTGATACCATTAATGCGGAACTGGACTGGGAAGCCATAGAAAAGATGCTTCTTGAAAAACACAACTTCACACTTCAAGAAGAGATTGAGTATAAAGAAGGGGATCTGATTGTCTATCATGATGAGATTGCTTACAAATTTGATTTTGAAATTAAAGTTCCGCTATCCGTGATTTTCAACCGAGAAGGGGATTGCCTGGAGATATCAACCAAGCGGAATGATTTTGAAGAGCAGGATATAGACGATCCGGGCGATATAGAGGGCCTGGATGATATGCAGGATCTGGAGGATATACAGGATATGCATGGTCATGATGAACAGGACCAGGATGATATACAGACGTTGGAAGATATCCAGGATCAAAATGAATCGGTCAATGAAGAGTCGGTTCAGCAGGGACAAGGATCAACGTCTTTTGTCCCAAAGGGTCAGGAAAATAAAGTTGCACAAATGGCTTCAAACATTGCAGATATGATTTCAGAAATAAACCAGGGAGATGAATAATGGATGCAGACCTCAATTTAGATTCAGACTTAGCCCCATCATTTGTAAGAGATCAACTTGATGAGATCCTTGCAAAGGAGATAACCGCATTGCTTGAAGTTGATTCAGGTTCTGCCATGATGTCTTTTAATCTGGCCAGTATCTCCTGTATCACATTGATCGTTGAAAGGGAAAGAGAGATTACCCATTATGCCGACTCCCCTCCGGAAAGGTATACCAAAGAATCTTTTGAAGATGAATTAAACGATATCGGGCTTGAGAAGGATGATTCTTTATTGAAAACAATTAATTCCGTCCTGCATCAGGGATACATCAGCGTGGCTGCCAATGGAGAGCTCAAGGCCGAGATGCCCTCGTTCATGATGGTGGGTTTTCTGGATAATATGTTCCCGGGAATGCAGGGGATGAATCTTGTGGCATTTGTTCTTCAGATGAATGAAGAGGTCAATTCCGGACGTAAAAGTCTGGAACTTGCAAAGACCAGTTTTACGTCCACGCTTAAAAGTCGTGGCGTTGCGGTTTCCAGGGACAAAGCCCAGAAAAAAGCCAGTGAAATTATTTCAGGAACCATTGCCACATCCAGTCAGGCAAAAGACATATCCAGAAAACTTAAAAATAACAATTTGAATCGATTGTCTAAGCTGATTAAAACAAGAAAAAAATGGGCTGCTGATCCCCCTCAATTAAAAATCAAGGATGTATTTGATAAAGGCCCGACTCAAGAAGAGATAGACGCTCAGAAAGCAGAAATAAAACAAGCAGAAGAAGCTGCCAATAAAGCTGCGGAACTGGCCAGAGAACTGGCCCAGAAAGAGGAAATGATCAAGGAGGCAGAAGAAGCAGCCAAAGAAGCGGCCAGACAGCTTCAGGAACTGGAAGAAAGAGAAAAACAACTTATCGCAGCACAGCAGGAAGCATTAAAGGCCCAGAAAAAAGCTGCCGAGCTTGCTCAGAAAGAAGCGTTGATGGCTGAAAAGGAAGCCCAGCTCAAGGCAATGGAAGAGCGTTTAAAACAAGCGGAAGAAGAAAAACAAAAAAGAGAAGAAGAGCAAAGACAAAAACAGGCTGAAGACGAAGTGCGGAAAAAAGCATCCCAGGCTGACGATGATATTGAATCCCAGATTGCTGCATTTGAAAAAGAGCTGACCATGCCCTGTCCATTATGTAAGGAGGGTGAGGTGGTGTCCAAAACAACGGAAAAAGGCAAAGAGTTTTTTTCCTGCACATCTGACAAATGCCGGTTTGTTTCCTGGGATAAACCATACCATTTTGAGTGCCCCTTGTGTAAAAATTCATTTTTAACAGAAAATGTATTACCCAATGGTGAAAAAGGGTTGAAGTGCCCCAGGGCAGCCTGTTCCTATACCCAGAACAATCTGTTTGATCCAAGACAGAACATTGCCCAGGCAGCGGCTGCAGCAACTGCTCCGAAAAAGAAGAAACTGGTAAGGAGAGTTAAGAGAAGTTAATGGAGATATCCTTTATTGATCAAAAACTATCTGATATTTATTCAAAGGTCTTGAACAATTCCCGTCTTTCAAAGCAAGACGGGATTGTAATTTATGAAACCCATGATCTGATCGGTCTGGGCCGGATTGCCGATCATGTCAGGCGATCCCTGCACGGGAACAAGGCTTTTTATATTTATAATCAGCATTTAAATTATACAAATGTGTGTAAAAACCAAT
>JBDRPM010000012.1:0-7774 GCA_043827005.1 Pseudomonadota bacterium
GTCTATCTTATTGATCGAAGAGATGCCCTGCTGACCAATGATATTCATAACCTTGAAAAGGAACTGACCCAAATCAATAAGATATCGGTTCAACCGGTGGACAAAGGTTTTTCATACCCTTTGCAGCCCATTAAAACAAAACACCATAAAACCTCTAAGACCAATCTGATGGAAATGAATCTGTGCAGAGGAAAAGGTAAAAGCCGCTATCCGGCAGACCAAAATGGTGTATGGATTTCAGGACAACGGTATTCAATTGCACATTCAAAATCAGACTGGCTCTGGATAGACCCCCTATTGTTCCCTGAAGAGGAAATAGTGTGCGCAGATACAATTCGACGGGCCGTTCGAAAAGGGGCTAAAAACTTTGTTTTAAATGCACCCTGGCAGATCGCTTTGTTTCAAGATCCCGGACATCTCAACATCTGGGCAGGGCCCTTTTGCAACATTACCAACAGCATGACCATCCACTGCCTGGAAGAAATGGGGTTTTCCGGAGTCATTGTCAGCCCTGAACTGGATAAACAGACCTTTCTTGCCCTGCCCTCAAAAAGCTGCCTGCCCCTGGGCGCTGTTATCTATGGGAACTGGCCTTTGGGAATCTCAAGAATTATTTCATTGGATCTTAAAATCGGAGAACCGTTTTCAAGCCCCATGGGAGAAACCGCATGGGTATCAAAATTCAATGATAATTATCATATTTTCCCCAATTGGCTGCTTGATTTAACCCAACTAAAAGAAGAACTCAAACGGGCCGGATATTCTTTGTTTGTCAATATCCATGAAACCATTCCCCAAACTGTGTTGATTAAAAAACGACCCGGGCTGTGGAACTGGAATCTGAATCTGATTTAACCCGGATATTCGGGTTAAGGGACCACTCAAAAATAACATTTTGAAAGCCGATTCATCCTGTCCTGCTGCGGTGTGAAAACATTGTATATTCCCGGCATGATCAGATCACTGAGACTGAACAATTGGGCCCTGTTATCAAAAAATTATTGGTCAAAGTGGACTGGATCTTCTCCATTTTGCTTCCCAGCAGAAGATCTTTGATGATCCCGTGACCATAAGCGCCCAGAACAATCAAGGAGTCGTGGGGAACCTCATACAGCATGGTATCAAAATCTGATTGGTTATAAAAAAACCAGTTCTGTGAGTATTGAGCCATGGGTTTTTCAAGTCCGTTTTTCTGTATCAAACGCCGATAATAGTCTTCATCCTTTTTTTCAAGAAGGGTATAAAGGTTTAAAGAAAGGCCGGATGCCATGGCTATTTTCAATCCGGTTCTTAAGGCGCTCAATGCATTTTTTGATCCGCCGAAAAACACACAAATGCTCATCCAGGGTTTAAAAACCGGACTTGTCATCAGAACAGGAAATGTAGCATGTTTGATGATCCGCCTGACTCTGGAACCTATATAGCCCAAACCGATCTTGGAGGACAAATCACTGACCGACCGGGGGCAGCACAAATAATCAAAATCAATGGCAATATCCGGCAATGTTGAAGCGGTAAAATTTTTGGGCTCATAAAACATGGGCGTAAAACCGGCATCATTGAGTAGATTTGTCGCTCGGGATTCCGCAGTTTCAGGTGTTGACAGATAGGACCCGTCCAGATCGACCTGTACTGCATCATTGGGAAAATACATTAAAAATTTATCAGTTCTGGGTATATAGACCACAGGATAAGCATGAATGGTTTTACAAAAATACAAAGACTGAAGAAAGGTTTCCCGCCCGAATGGCGTGTTCCTGAAAATATGAAACAGTTTATAATTCATGTGATTCTCCTTTAACCTACATACGAGTTTGCATAATCAATTCTTTGCGATAAAAATCCAATATCCTGGTTTTTAATATCATCCCGACAAACCGATGATTTTCAACAACCGGAATCCCTTCCATCCGATTATGTTCCATCATTTCCAGAACATTTTCAAGTTCATCTTCCAAACTTGCAATGCGGATATCTGTGTCCATGATCTGGTTGAGAAAGATCATATCATACATCCCGGGATCCAGCACATATTTTCTGATGGAAGAAATATGGATCATGCCTTTGTATTCTTCGGTAATTTCATCGATAACCGGAAAATAGTTCTGATTGGATGTTTTGATCAACTCTATAAATTCTCGGAACACCATATTTTCAGATACTTTTAAATGATCAAATTCAATCAGTTCCCTGATGTTTAAATCAGATAAAATTCTTTCATCGGTTCCCGGCCGCAAAAACTGCCCTCTTTCAATCAGTTCCTTAAAATAAAAAGAAGCAGGTTCTATAAAATGACTCATGGTTGAAGAAATGGAAGACACAACAATAAGGGGTAAAATAGTCTCATACCCACCGGTGATCTCAACAATCAGAAAAATCCCGGTCAACGGAGCCTGCATCACGCCGCTGACAATCCCTGCCATACCCAAAAGGGCATAAGCGCCTTCACTGGCAATGCCGATGTCAGGAAACAAGACAAACAATCCCTTGTGAAAAACAATGCCGGTAAGACTTCCAATGAGCAGGCACGGTGCAAATATACCGCCTGACCCGCCCCATCCCAATGTCAATGCCGTTGCAAAGATCTTGGCAAACACAGCAACAAACGTAATGAGCAGGCCCATGGAAAAGGTTCCTTGAATCATGGACTGGATAAAATGATATCCTTCACCCAGAACAACCGGAAAAAACATCCCGATAAGCCCGACACTGCTGCCGCCGATAATGGCTTTGACATAAAATGGAAAAGAAAGTTTTTTAGCTGATTTCCCGGTCCGTCGTAACATTTTTGTAAAAAACACAGAAATTCCCGCTGTAAACATGGCCAGACAAAGGCTGGCAAGAGAGTCGGTAAATCCGACATGAAACGGCTGGTGATTAAACAGCACCTGTTCAGGAAAAAGGGCATGGCTGACTTCAGCGCCGGCAACCGCAGCAATGGCAATGGGAATAATATTGACCAGTTTCCATTCACCCAATATCACTTCAATGGCAAAGACCAATCCTGCAATGGGTGCATTAAATATTGAGGCAATGGCCCCTGCGGTGCCGCACCCGACCAGGGTAATTCTCTGGCGATCATTGAGACCCAGCAACTTTCCAATATTGGATCCTATGGCTGACCCGCTCATTACTACCGGAGCTTCCGGACCGGCAGACCCACCAAACCCGATGGTCAGAAAACTGGAAATCAGCCGGGAATAGCTGGATCGAAACCTGAGCAGGCCCCCATAACGGGAAACAGAATAGATAACCTCTGGAACACCGTGCCCAGCCCCTTCCCTTGCAATCTTGTTCAGATAAAATGAAGACATCAAAGCTCCCGCTGCCGGCAAGAGAAAAGCCCACCAATACTGTCTCATGGGGTGAAAAAATTCTAGAATATGCTCTAAAGATACCCTTAAGGCAACCGCAGCAAGTCCTGAGCAGATTCCTGCAATGGACCCTGCAACAATCAGCAGCAGCCGGTCATCCCATTGAAACAGGCGATAATATAAATTTTTATACCAGGTTTTAATTTGGGACATTTACACGATCGCCTGATTAAAAAGGATTATTTTCTTGAAGGTCTTCAATTGCATCAATGAGGATTTGAGGGTGTGGCTTTGACGATAACAGGGCGACAAAAGAAGGGTCTCTTAAACAAAAAGAAATAGCAGACAGCAATTGCAAATGCATTTTTAATTCCGGGCAGAGAATAAAGAACAGAACAAATACGGGTTTGTTATCAAGGGCATTGTAATCCACGGGTTGGGATAAAAAACAGATACTGACCATGGGCTGCTCAAGATAGGTCTGGGGCTGTCGGGGATGGGGAATGGCAAACCCTTTTCCAATCCCGGTGGAAAGAGCAGACTCTCTTTCAATTAATTGTTCTAACAAACTGGTTTTCTGGTCTGTGGGGATTGCCTGTATTGTTTCAATGGCCGAGATGAATACTGAGGTGGCATCATCTCCTTTGATATCAAAATAAACCCCGCCGTTCCGGACCGCATCGGATAAAGACATATCAGCGCCCGTCTTTTTTTCTGCTGGTTTTTTTTCCAACAGATCCAGGCGAATGTTATTATTGGCTGCCCATCTCATAAGTTCTTGAATTTTAAAACGATAATTGCTTCCTTGCCTGGAAACAGGTAATTTTCCCTGGCGTATCCATCGCTCAATGGTATCCGGAGAAACGTTTAAGTGTTTTGACAATTCAAGAACTGAAAGTTCCATTTAAATTCCTTTTTTAAATTGGCAAAAAAAGATTCACTCAGAATTTTTCCTGAAGTTTACCATTTAGGTTTTAAGAAAAGATCCCAAAAAAATCAGGGCTGATTGATCAGGGAGTGTTTCAACTGATTTTAACTATTTTGCCGATATACAATCATAAACCGTCTTAAAGTGCTTAATTCATTTATTATTTTTAAACCATTGTATAGACTAAATTGAATAAAATAACAATAGTTAATCCTCTGATCGAAAAATGATAGTTGAACCTCACTTAAAAAAAGACAGGAAGGCATGAAGATTGGTTAATGGATGTGGCGGACAACCCGGTATAAACAGATCCACCGGCAAAATGGTGTCCAGTCCCTGTGTGATTTCAGGACTGCCGACAAACGGCCCCCCTGTAATGGCACAACTTCCCACAGCCACCACTATTTTGGGATCTGGAACCGCCTCATAGGTCTGAAGCAATGCTGTTTTCATATTCCTTGAAACAGGTCCTGTGACAACGATACCATCTGAATGCCGGGGGGATGCCACAAAATTGATCCCGAACCTGGCCAGATCAAAAAAAGGGGTGGCCAGAACATTTAAGTCTGCTTCACAGGCATTGCATCCGCCAGCAGATACCTGTCGAAGCTGAAGTGACCGTCCGAATAATTTTTTAAAATGCTGTTTAGAATGTTGGGCCAGATCCGGCAGTTCACCTATGGTAAGCAGATCTTCTTTAACAGCCGTACTGATTTCAAAATCATTGGTAAATTTGATCACTTCACCATTAGAGAACTCTTCACAGGCGCCGCAGAACACGCATCGGCCCATATCGATTTTTTTTAAGTCCCTCCGAATGGCATCCTGGGGACAAATCGCTGCACATTGTTCAATCATTTGTGATGAAGCTGCCTGATTAAAAACCGGTTTTCCACGATACCGGGGAAATATAGCTGGTTTATCTTTTGGATAGCTGCACGTTCGATAGCCCTGTTCATATCTGTTTTTTAATGTATTGAGCATTTAATGACTCGCTTTGTTTTAAAATTTAACCTCATATTAAATGATTGGCTGATTTTTTTTTAAAGATCAAACCCGCAATACGAAAGATTAAAACTTTTATTATTAAGTGGAAAATCTGAAATCCCGGTATCCCGAAGTGCCATGGCCAGTCCGTTCCAATTGTGAAAGGATGGATCCTTGACCTTATACCGCATGATTTTACCGTTTTTATCGGTTAACAAAGCATGGGACACCTCTCCCCGCCATGCTTCATTGACCGTGACCACAAAACTTTCAGGCGCCAGATCGTATGACACTCTGGTAACCGGACAGGTCTGAACACAATTTTGAATCAGGCTTTCAATAATCTGAATGGATTGAAGAACCTCATCATACCTCACCCTTGCCCGGGCATACACGTCCCCTGTCATTTTTTTATTTTCAGGGATATCGATCTGCCCATAGTGTTCAGTGGGAAATTGTCTTCTGACATCATAGGAAAGACCACAGGCCCGACCGGCAGGACCGACAAGACCCAGATGCTCTGCATCTGCATTACTGACAGCCCCACACCCTTCAAAACGGGCTCTGACCGTGGATGCATTAAAAAGAAGATCCAGAACATGTTCAACATGGGGCCGCAGCTCCTTAAGCCTGTCTGTCAGGGTTTTTCTAACTTCATCATTAAGGGTGAACCTGACCCCACCGGGTCGAACCATGCCTTTTCCAAACCGGTTGCCGCATAACAATAAAGATAAATTTAAAAAATCACCCCGTAACCGGCCAAAATAATTGGCTGGCGGCAGAAAAGCGACATCCCCGCTTAAGGCACCAAGATCTCCGATATGATTGGCAATCCGTTCCAGTTCCAATGCAATGGTCCGGATAATTTTTGCTCCGTTATCAGGTTGAACATCGGTTAAGGCCTCAACCGCCTGGGCCATGCACAGGCTGTGGCCGACAGCCGTGTCTCCGGCTATGCCTTCAGCCAGAATCGGCAACCGTTTGGCCGCAACACTGGTGAACAGATTTTCAACAGCCCTGTGCTGATATCCCAACTGTATTTCAAGATGCAGAACGCGCTCACCAATGCAGTTGAACCTGAAATGCCCCGGTTCAATCACCCCGGCATGCACTGGTCCTACAGCCACTTCATGGATCTGGTTTCCTTCAACCTGATAATACTCATAGTTGCCCGGAATATCTTGAGTGTAATCATTTTCAAACACATCAGGCTGATTTTGATAATTGGGATGATATCGGACCATTTTCAACCAGGGGTGGCCTTCGGGCTTGATTCCGTATTGTTCAGCGATCTCCCTTTCAAACAGATGAAATGGCTCACAGGTTTTGGAAAACGATGGATAAGAATCTGGTGCATCACACCGGGCCACTAAAAGCGTGTCTGTTCTTAGTACAGCCAGCATTTGATTACAACCATTGCCGGGATAGGCAAAAAACTGAACCACCTTACCGCCATTGCTGACAATATTTAGTGCCTGTTCCTGAAACTGGGCAAAGGGCAGCGTGGGTATGTTCCCCTGTTCAACCTTTTCTCCGTTAGCAATTTTTAAAAATGAATGGTTCATTTGAGTCCTCCGCCAATGGCACTCACGGTTTCAAAGATAGTCTGATAGAGTGTGTCTGGAATAAAAAAGCATAAGATCAAAGATGTCAGAAAGAGTATGTATTGTGGCCAGACCATGCTGGCTTTTTCTTTGAATAGAATTGTTTTATCAGATTTTTCAAAACCGATTTTCATAACCTGGTTGGCAAATCCGGCAAAAATAACACATAGGCTCAAGATAAACAGTCCAACAGCAACATATCTACCTGTTCTAAATGCTCCCACGATAATCAGCAACTCCCCGATAAAAATACCAAAGGGTGGAAAACCGGATATACCGGCAAACCCGCTGAAAAAAGCAATAAAAGTTTTGGGCATCTTTTTGATCATCTGACCGGTATTGTTAATCATCCGATCTCCATAGCCCAGTAAAATATTACCCGAGGACAGGAACAGCGAAGATTTGATCAGGCTGTGGTGAATCATACAGATAACCGCCCCATACACTGCAATACCGCCAATACCAGTCCCAAAAGCAATGATTCCCATATTTTCGATGGAGGAATAAGCCAGCATTCTTTTGTATTCATTCTGCTTAAGGATAAATGTTGCCGCCGCAAGAATGGACATCAAACCAAACACAACCAGAATAGTTCCTGAAAAATCCCCAAGTCCAGCAGCCACCATGATTCTATTGGTTTTAAAAATCCCCAGATAGGCGCAATTTAACAACACACCGGAAAGGAGTGCAGATGCCGGACTGGGTGCTTCGGAATGCGCATCAGGAAGCCAGGTGTGCATGGGAGCCAGCCCCATTTTTGTACCGTATCCCACAAGGATAAAGACAAACCCGGCTTTGAGCCAGGTCGGGTCCATTGATTTTGCCACATTGGTCAATGAAGAAAAAGACAAAGGTGCATCCACATGACCGATATCCATGGACAGGGTGATTAAAACAGACCCCAGCAATGCCATGGCAATTCCCACCGAACAGATCAGCAC
>JBDRPM010000013.1:0-14142 GCA_043827005.1 Pseudomonadota bacterium
GACCGAAAACCCGTGTTTGGGCGAAAAGTTGCCCATATGCAAGGCGCAAGCAAAGCTGAAACCGGAGTGTACTGTAGTACATGAGGATTTCAGCTTTGCGCAGCAACGCGGCAGATGGGTGAGTTTTCGTTCAAACACTAATTAAAATGAAAAAAGAATGATTAGCTGCTGCTGCCGCTCCATTTGAGCCGGGCCTTTAATACATTAAAATAAGACTGGTCATCAAAAGAGATCATTTTAATATCATGGCAGCTTTTCCGGATAAAAATTTTATCTTTGGGTCTCATTTCAAAGCCTTCCTGTCCGTCCAGGGTCAGGATGATGTCTTGAGGACTGCCTTCCAGGCGGATTTCAATCTGTGTTGAATCCGGTATAATCAAGGGACGGTTGGTCAGGGTGAACGGACAGATGGGGGTCAGGATAATGGATGGCACCATGGGGTTGACCACAGGTCCGCCGGCAGCCAGAGAATAGGCGGTTGAGCCGGTGGGGGTTGCCACAATCAGGCCGTCTGCCCTGTAGGTGGTCAGATAGTTTGAATCCAAAAAAACCGTACAGGATGCCAGTCGCGAAAGGGCAGACTTGTTGGTCACGGCATCATTGAGGACATCCACATCAATAATTTGATGGTCATCCCGGACGACCTTGACATTCAATCGGGTTCTTGTCTGGATCAGGTATTTGCCTTCAAGCAGCCGGGTCAGGGCAGCGCTTAAATTTTCTTCTGTGGTTTCTGCTAAAAATCCTACTTCACCGAATTTAATGCCCATCAAGGGAATATCTTTATCCCCGATAAACCGGGCCGCACTTAAGAAGGTCCCGTCTCCGCCAAGCACAATCATGCATAGCAGGTCGTCCGGTAAGCTGGTATTCTGAGCATTGTGAGCATCAATGATAATGGACCGGCTGCCCAGCAGATTTTCTAATTCCCGGGCTTTTTTTTCAGCTTTGGCATCATTTTTGACCACCAGCCCGATTCGTTTTGTACTCATTTGTCTTTCCTGTTATTAATGGGCCTGTTGTTAATGGGCCTGGGCCCAGTTTTCACCAGATCCAAAGTTTACTTTTAACGGTACGCTCAGTTGATGAACATGTTCCATCACCTGTCGGGCAAGGGTCATGAGCGCATCTTTTTCTTCAAACGGGCATTCAAATATGATTTCATCATGGACAGACAAGAGCATTTTTGAGGCCATTTTGTTTTCTTCCAGGGCCTTTTCCATCTGAATCATGGCCAGCTTGATCAGGTCGGCGGCACTGCCCTGGATGGGCGTGTTGACAGCAGCGCGCTGGGCAAAATTCCGGACATTGATATTGGAAGAGTTGATATCATCCAGTCGACGCTTGCGGCCGAAAATGGTTGTAACCTCGCAGGTTTTCTGGGTCTGTTCAATGGTTTTATCAATAAAGGTTTTTACCCCGGCATATCGTTTAAAATAATGGTCAATATAGGCGGTTGCCATTTTTCGGCTGATGTTCAGATCATTGGCCAGCCGGAATCCGCTCATGCCGTATACAATACCGAAGTTAATGGTTTTGGCCTGGCTTCTTAAATCATCGGTAACAAATTCGGGCAGAACCTGGAACACTTCAAGGGCTGTTCTTGTATGGATATCTTCATCATTGTTGAATGCCTCAATCAGGATTTTATCCTGGGCACAATGGGCAAGGATGCGCAGTTCGATCTGGGAATAATCGGCAGACACCAGGGTATGTCCGTCTTCAGGGATAAAGGCCTGCCTTATTTTTTTACCCTCTTCTTTTCTGATGGGAATATTTTGAAGGTTGGGATGGGAGCTGCTCAGACGGCCTGTCACTGTGATGGTCTGGTTAAACGAGGTGTGGATTCGGCCGGTCTCTTTGTTGATCAGGTGCTGCAGGGCATCCACATAGGTGGATTTGAGTTTGTCCAGGGTTCTGTAACGTAATAACCGCTCCGGCAGTTCATGGCTGACAGCCAGTTTGGTCAACACCTCCACATCTGTGGAATACCCGGTCTTTTTTTTGGTTTTTTTATCTGTGGGCAGCTTTAATTTTTCAAACAAAATGGTGCCCAGCTGCTGGGAAGAGTTGATATTGAATTCTTCTCCGGCCAGATCATAGATCTGCTGTTCAAGGGTTTTAAGTTCAAGTTCAAACTGATGGGACAAAAGTTTCAATGTGTCTTTATCCACCTTGATTCCGGCCATCTCCATATTTCCCAGAACTGTAATCAGCGGCATTTCTATGGTCTGCATCAGGTCTTCAAAACCCTGCTTTTGAATCTGCCGCTCAAGGATTTTAAATGCCATAAAGGTGAGATCCGCATCTTCGGCAGCATAATCCACAGCCTGGGATACAGGCACCTGGTCAAAGGTAATCTGGTTTTTTCCCTTGCCTGTGACCTCTTCATAGGTGATGGTTTTATAACCGAACAGATTCATGGCGATCCGGTCCAGACTGTGACCCCGGATGGCCGGGTTCAGAAGATAGGAGGCAATCATGGTGTCAAAAAAGATCCCTTTCATGAAGACCCCGGATCGAGCCAGAACAATGTAGTCATATTTGATATTCTGACCTACTTTTTTAATGTCAGGGTTTTCCAGTACCAAACGTAAAATATCTAAAACAGCTTGTTTGTCCGGCTGTTGATTTCCATCGGGAAAGGTATGGGCCACTGGGATGTAAAAGGCCTGGTTTTCAGCATAGGAAAAAGACAGGCCCACAAGGTCGGCTTCCACGGGATTCTTGGAGGTGGTTTCCGTATCAATGGCAAACAGTCCCTTGTTTTCAAGCACATGGGCCAGTCGTTCAACCTCTTTGAGAGTGGAAACCAGCTTGTAAATTTTTTCTGATTTGTCTGCGCTCTGGGCAAATTCCATGGCCAGGGTTTTAAATTCAAGCTCCTGGAAAAGTTCAAACGCCTTTTCCATGTCCATTTTGCCAAGCTTGAAATCATCAATGGATCGCATGACAGCAACATCAGTATCAATGGTTGCCAGCTTTCGGCTTAAAAAAACCATATCTTTGCTGTCAACCAGGCTGTTGGTCAGTTTTTTCTTTTTGTCAAGGCTGTCAAGGTTTTCATAAATTTTTTCAATGGAGCCAAAGTCCTGGATAAGCTTTATGGCTGTTTTCGGTCCGACACCGGCAACGCCGGGGATATTGTCTGAGCTGTCACCGGCAAGTCCTAAGACATCAATAAATTGAGCAGGTTTAATCCCCATATCGGCTTCAACCTTTTGAACCGTCGTTACAGTGTCTTTCATGGGGTCCCAGAGGACACACCGGTCGGTCACAAGCTGGATAAAATCCTTGTCTCCTGTAACCATGACCACATCAAAACCCTGGTTCTGGGCAAGTTTTGCATAGGTTCCCACAAGATCATCTGCTTCAAAGCCCGGCCGCTCCACAATGGGGATATTAAAGGTTTTGATCATGCGTTTGATGTCCGGAATCTGGACCGCCAGTTCCGGAGGCATGGGCGGCCGATTGGCTTTGTACTGGTCATAGAGCTGATGCCGGAAGGTCGGGCCTTTGACATCAAACATAACCGCTGCATATTCCGGGGCCTTGTCTTTTAACAGTTTTAACAATATCCTGGCAAACCCGAATGTGGCATTGGTGGGATGCCCTTTGGCTGTGTTCAGACTTCGGATGGCATGGAATGCCCGGTAAAGGAATGCACTGCCGTCAATCAGAAATACCTGTTTTGAAATTGCCATATTTATCCCTTTAAAATATTGAATTTTTATTCAATTCAAGGCATATATACTATCTTTTTGTTTAAAGGAGAAGTATATTCACCATAATGGGTTTAAAAGCGATGAATCGAAAAGAAAAAAGACGATCAAAACAAATAAAACACTGCCATTGCTGTCACAAGACATTCATGTTCTGCTGGAACTGCCGATGTGGATTTTCCATTTGCCAGGAATGTATGAACGAGAATCAGTGGGGCATGACCTGCAACGGCATTACCTGGGAATGCCCGGATTGCGGTGAGCAGAACGGCTATGGCAATCAGTAGAGCAAAGGGAAATAAAAAATGGCAAAAAAGATTAATATCGGTACCCTGATATCCGGCGGCGGAACAAACCTTCAGGCCATTATTGATGCCTGTGCCAGCAATCAGATTGATGCAAATATCGTGTTTACCGGGTCAGATAATCCGGGTGCCAAAGGATTGGAGCGGGCGCAAAAGGCCGGGATTGATACCTTTGTGGTGGATTATTCAAATATTATAAATGCGTGTAAAAAACAGATTGCTGCAATTGATCTTCCGGATGATTTTAATATGGATGAGATATTATCCAGGCAGAAGCTGGTGTCTGACAGTTCATCCAATGGCCAGACCCATTTTTTTATAAAAAGCCGGGTCATTGCAGAACGCCAGATGCTGGATCATGTTATGTCCTATGATATCGACCTTCTGGTCCTGGCCGGATTCATGAGAGTGCTGACTCCTTATTTTATTGATCGGATCAACATCTTTCCCGGTCAGCACAGGATCATGAACATTCACCCGGCCCTGCTGCCCTCCTTTCCCGGCACAGACGGGTATGGTGACACCTTCCGGTATGGGTGCAAAATCGGTGGGTGCACAGTCCATTATGTTGATTATGGAGAAGATACCGGCCCGATTATCGGACAGAAAGCCTTTGAAATACAGGACAGCGATACCCTTGAGGATGTGAAAAGAAAAGGGCTTGAACTTGAATGGGCGCTTTATCCGGCCTGTATTCAAAAATTTGCCGAGTCGTTTTTCATTCAAAAAAAGAATTAACCATCTTGATGGCATCAATATAAAATGCCGGCAGCTTTCTTTCAATGGGCAGGCCAGACATGATGGTGTAAAAACTGTTCTGCCAGTCGCCCTGTTCAAAACTTGCAACAATTTTAAGGATTTTTGTAAACTCTTTGTTTTCCCCTTTGAGGGCGGTTTTTATTTTTTCCGACAAGGATATGCTTTTGAGGATGGTTTCCATGGGGCTGTCCAGCATGGCATCCATGGAAGAGAAAAGGCCCAGCGTAAACAACTCTTCAGTGGAAAAGCCGGTTTTCATTACAGTACCGCACAACTCACACATTCGGGCCCGGATAACCGAGGACCGGATCAATTCATTGGGTTTGGATTCGCTCAAATCAGAGACAGTCACAATATTGATAAATTTTCTCATTTCAACAATACCCAGATAGGTGATGGCATCTTTAATCGTGTTAATGGGCATGGGCCGTTGAAAATAGGCAGAGTTTATGAATTTGAGAAGTTTAAATGAAACAGAGACATCTTTTTTGATCAACTCTTCAATCACTTTCAGATCAAGCTCGCTTTTGTTGACTTCGCTGATCAGCCGCAATCTGGTGATCTGGTTTGAAGAGATCTCCCGTTTGGAAAGAATTTCAGGTTTAGCAAAAAAATAACCCTGGAACAGGGTGAATCCCATTGCTTTTGCCTGCTCAAACACTTCATAGGTTTCCACTTTTTCAGCCAGCAGGGTGATCGTGTAATTGTCTTTTATATTTGCAATAATATCGGAAAGGCTTTCCAATGGCGTGGCAATTAAATCAAATTTGATAATGGAGCATACATCCATCATGGGGGCAAATTTTTTATGATAGATAAAATCATCCAGGGCGATATTAAATCCTTTTTGTTTGAATTCCTGCATGGCTTCAATGATCTGGGGATCGGGTTCAATGTCCTCCAGAATTTCAATAATAATGTGCTCCTTTGGAAAAAGAAGAGGGGTTTTTTGCAGAACCAGTTGCCGGGTGAAGTTCACAAGTCCTGGTTTTTTGCCTAAAATCTCTTTGAGTTCAAAGGAGAAGAATGTATTGGACAATACATTGGAAGTGGCAATATTGCCGTCAATATTCGGGAATGCATTTTCAAGTCCCAGTCTGAACAACAACTCGTATCCAAATATTTTTTTATCAATTGTGAATATCGGCTGGCGTGCAACATAAACGTCCATGAATTTTCTCCACACAAATATGCTAAGGTGAATGATATGTTGTTTTTATCTCACAATAGAAGAAAAAAGCCAACCTTGAATTTAATGTGGTTCGCCCGAAGATGGGTTATGATCCTTCGGGCGAAGTTATATGTGCGTGCTGCTAGGCCACTGAGCGGGTTTTGTTATCGTTTTGATCCAAAGTAATCATATGCGGCAGGCAATGCCCGGATGTGCTGTTCTCCAGCGCCATGGAAAGCTGTTTGGCAATTTTTTTGTTAACAATGAAATGCCGGACACCGGGTGCATATATTCCATAGATTGCATAGTAAGCAAGGACTCGGTTTCTGGCCAGTTTTTCATACATCTGTTTAAGAACCAGGGCATTGTCATTGACTCCTTTTAAAATGGGGCCCTGCTGGAGCATGACAATACCGGAATCGGCAAGCTGATTGAGCTTTTCCTCACAATAAGGGGTGACTTCAGCCGGGTGCACAAAAGACAGGCTCATAAAAACCGGTTTGTACCTGGCCAGCATTGCCACCATTTCGCGGGTAATCACCTGGGGTGCGTACGCCAATGCCCGGGTGCCGATCCGGATAATCTCCACGTGCCTGATGGCATGGATCCTGGCCAGGATCTCCTCCAGACGTTCCATGGGCAGCGTTAAAGGATCTCCACCGGTCACAAGCACTTCGCGAACATCTGTCCGCTTGCGAATGTAGTTGATGGCAGCATCTGTTTTTTTACGATCCATTGCTTTGATTCGTTGCCCGGAACGAAAGCAAAACCGGCAATGCCCAAAACATTTGAGCGTGGGAAGAAACAAAAGCTTTCCCGGATAACGATGAACAATACCCTCAACCGGCTGGTACCGACTCTCATCCGCATGGACATCGCAGGTTGAGTCATCCTTATATCGGATGAGCTCTCTGGCCGATGGGACGATCACCTGTTGGAGTACCGCATGGGTGTCCATCAGTTGTGCGTAATACTGTGGTATCTTCATGGGGAACCGTTTGTTGGCCCTGGCCAGGGTTTCCATTTCATGGGCGGTGAGGTTGAGCATCGCCTGCAACTGAGTCATGGAAATGCATTTTGAAACATGATCGGGTCTGGCGCGCAGGATGCGCGCTTTTGTGTCTATCGACTGGATTATGTTCTTCAGGGCAATCTCTTGACCGGGTATGCCTGGCCAGTGGGAATCATTTAAAGTCCTGGCACAGGGGATGGGTGAGGGTACGGACTGGGATGGGTTAGCGGTGATTGATTTGACAAGTTCGGGGATCATTTTTTGTCTGTCAGTGTTTGGTGATTGATACATAGAAAGCCTCCTTGTTTGAAATGATTAATTATTATAAAAACGCCATAGGCGCGGTACTTGAGGAGAACGAAACTATTTTCTAAGAAATTGTGAAAATACGATAGGCCGTTGGAACGTAAGGCTACCGACCGACTGAGAGGTTAGAAAATGTATACATGCGTGATGGGATAATTTATCACTTCAACGGGAAGATATGAAAGCGAAATTTATAAAATCAGCATATCCTTATCTACATCAAAGAATACGGATCCACGTCCACCGCCAGTTTAACCCCAAAAGCAGCATTGGCTTTTGGATGGGCCATCATTGATTTGACCATGCGGTTTAACAGGGCAGAGGAAACACTTTTAACCAGTATCTGCCACCTGAACTGGGAAGAGATCTTCTGGATCGGTGCTTCCACCGGGCCTAGAATCTGGGTTATTTTTTTTTCCTGCGCATTGTTTTCAAGCTGAGCCTTCAGAATATCCACAAGGGTCTGGGCATGGGTTTCAACTTTTTTGGGGTCTTTGCCGGATATCTTTAATTGAATCATCCGGGAAAAGGGCGGATACAGCAAGGCTCGTCGAAACGGGGCTTCGTTATGAAAAAATTCAATAAAATCCTGGTTCTGGGATGCCTTGATGATAAAATGATCCGGGTTATAGGTCTGCATGATCACCCGGCCGGCCACATCTCCCCGGCCTGCCCGGCCAGACACCTGGGCCAGCAGCTGGAAGGTCCGCTCACCTGCCCGAAAATCCGGAAGACTCAAGGACAGGTCCGCACAGATCACCCCCACCAGGGTAATGGCGGGAAAATCATGCCCCTTGGCCAGCATCTGGGTTCCCACGATAATATCCACGTTCCGGTTCTGGATCATTTTTAATATCTTCACCATGGAACCCTTTTGCCGGGTGGTGTCCTGGTCCATCCGGACAAGCCTTGCCTCCGGGAACAGGGTCTTGAGCATGGTCTCCACCCGCTGGGTACCAAATCCCAGGGGTCTGATTTTAGATGATCCGCAATCCGGGCAAACAATTTTTTCAGGCCGACTGTACCCGCACATATGGCAGCGATATTCATTTTGCTCTTTGTGAAAGGTCATGGTGACATCACAATATTGACAGCAAAGGGCTTTCCCGCAATCGCGGCATACCGGGAAGGTCGCATATCCCCGGCGATTGAGAAAAATCAAGGCCTGCTCCCCGGCATCCAGGCTTTGCTGAATATTTTTTTGCATCACGGGCGTAATGATTCGGTCAATGCCTTTGACATCCTGGTATTGTTTTAAATCGACCAGGGTAATCCTGGGCAGTGCATGCCGGTTAATCCGGGATTTTAGTTTTAATTCAGTGAACCGTTTTGAAACCACATTCTGGTAGGACTGAACCGATGGTGTGGCTGACCCCAATACCACAGGACAATTGTTAAGCTTGGCCCTGACAACCGCCAGATCCCGGGCATTATACCGCAGACCGGTCTCCTGTTTATAGGATGAATCATGCTCTTCGTCCACAATGATCACCCCGATATTTTCAAAGGGGGCAAACACAGCTGATCTTGCTCCGATCACAATAGACACTTTGTTCAAGGCAATCTTTCGCCACTGATCCAGAAGTTCACCCTGGGACAAGGCGGAATGAATAACCGCTATTTTTTCACCGAATCGTGCCCTGAACCGACGTTCTGTCTGGGAAATCAAAGAAATTTCCGGCACCAGGACAATGGCTGTTTTTCCAATATCCACCACATCCTTAACCAGCCGCATGTAAACCTCTGTCTTTCCGGACCCTGTGATGCCGGATAGCAGATATGGCTCAAACCTGCTTTTGTTTGCTTCAACCTTGTTCACTGCGGCTGTCTGCTCTACAGTCAATTTGGGTGCCTGATCCGGTTCAACCGGATCTCCCAGTGGGTCCCGAAACACCTGACGATGAACAATATCAATGCAGCCAGCTTCAGCCAGCAGCTTGATCAGCGTGGGTGCGGTTGGAACCATAGCCTTTAATCCGGTCAGGGAGATCTCTTTTTTTTCTTCAACAATGGCCAGAATCATTTCACGTTTTTTCGACATCCGGATCTGGGGTTTAAATCCTTTTTTGACCCGGATAAATTGTTCCTGCCTGATCTTTGCCCCGTCTTTTTTCAACACCGCCGAAACAGTGATCAAATCCTTTTTTTCCATTTGACGGACCAGGGCATTGATTTTTGTATTATCACTTTGTTTTAATACTTGCTTTAAAGAACACCCCTCTTTTTTTAAAATAAATTCAATCACTGCCTTCTCCCCGAAAGAAAGCACTTTTTTGGCCAGACTGTCCCGGCCCAGGGCTGTGGTAAACACACAGGACACATCACGAAGGTCAAGGGCTGACGGAAGTGCCGCTTTGATCACATCTCCCAGCGGATGAATATAATAATCTGAAATCCACCTGAAAAACTGGATACAGGATTCAGGAAAAAGCGGGTGATCATCTAAAATATCCAGGATATTTTTAGCCTGAAAATTACCACAGGTTTCCTGACCGGACAAAATATACCCGGTCACCCGCCTTCGTCCGAACGGAACCAGCACCCGCATTCCCGGAGAACATAAGCAAGCCAGATGTTCCGGAACCTTATACGTATAGGACTCAAGTACGGGAAGGGTTACTGCAACGCTTATATAGGGTGTCTGAATCATTTGTTCTATTGTGCACAAATTAAACAATAATACAATACGCAAATTGGCCGGATTTATGTCCAGGCTGATATTTGCTTGACTGCCAGAATGGATTCGAATAGTGTTTTTCTAAAAAAAAATAGAAAACAATAAAACCAATCTGTACAAAGGAGGGATCATGACTGTATTTGTAGAAGACCACCCCCTGATCAAACATAAACTGGGACTGATGCGGCAAAAAGATATCAGCACCAAAGATTTCAGAGATCTTGCCAGTGAAGTGGCCAGGCTTTTGACCTATGAAGCCACAAAAGACCTGGTCACTGAAAAAAAAGTGATCGAAGGCTGGGCCGGAAAAGTGGAAGTTGATGAAATAAAAGGCAAAAAAATCACGATTGTCCCGATTCTGCGGGCAGGACTTGGAATGATGGACGGCGTACTGGACATGATTCCGTCTGCCAAGGTCAGCGTGGTTGGTTTTTACCGAAACGAAGAAACACTGGAACCGGTCCAGTACTATGTTAAAACCGCCAATGCCATGGAGGAAAGGATTGCCCTGATCCTTGACCCCATGCTGGCCACAGGCGGGACCCTGATCGCCACCATTGATCTGCTCAAAGCTTCCGGATGCAAAACCATTAAGGGCCTGTTCCTGGTGGCGGCACCCGAAGGCATTGCCATGGTTGAAAAAAAACATCCTGACGTGGATATTCATGTTGCCAGCATTGATGAATGTCTCAATGATGTGGGATATATCCTGCCCGGCCTGGGCGATGCCGGTGATAAAATTTTTGGAACCAAGTAACCCCATAACCCCATAACAAAAGGAAAGAAAATGTCCCCATCCAATCAAATTCCATCTGATTATGATTTCAACGTTAAAGACTGTTTTTTAGGTGCACAGATGCTCTTTGTGGCTTTTGGGGCCCTTGTGCTGGTACCGCTGTTGACCGGTCTTAACCCCAATGTTGCTCTGTTTACCGCAGGAATCGGAACCCTGGTCTTCCAGGTTATTACCAGAGGAAAAGTCCCGATCTTTTTAGCCTCTTCTTTTGCGTTTATTGCGCCGATCCAGTACGGCGCTAAAACCTGGGGCATCCCCGGCACCATGTGCGGCCTGGCAGCAGCCGGCCTGGTCTATATCCTGCTCAGCCTTCTGGTCCGATCCCAGGGCAGCGATGCTATCCGAAAAATCCTGCCGGCAGTTGTCACCGGCCCCGTCATCATGGTCATCGGTCTTAAACTGGCTCCCATTGCCGTTGGCATGGCCACCAGTGGAAGTGATCATTTTTCCAAAAAACAGGCCCTGATTGTTGGATGTGTTGCCTTGGTCACGACCATCCTGGTGTCTTTGTTTGCCAAGGGGATTTTAAAACTCATCCCTATTTTATCCGGCATTGCTGCAGGATATCTTCTGGCCCTTGTCATGGGCATGGTAAAATTTGGTACCGTGACTGCAGCCCCCTGGTTTGCCGTACCCGCATTTACGTTTCCCCAGTGGAATGCCCAGGCCATTTTCTACATCCTGCCGGTGGCCATTGCCCCGGCCATTGAACATTTTGGTGATGTGGTGGCCATAGGACGGGTAACGGGAAAAGATTATATCAAAGATCCGGGCATTCAAAACACCCTGCTGGGTGACGGTATTGCTACATCTATTGCCGCCTGCCTGGGTGGGCCACCCAACACCACCTATTCCGAAGTAACCGGCGCTGTGACATTAACCAAATCCTTTAACCCAGCCATCATGACATGGGCAGCGATTACAGCAGTCCTGCTGGCCTTTGTCGGCAAACTGGGAGCCCTGCTTCAAACCATACCCGCTCCAGTCATGGGCGGCATCATGATCCTGTTGTTTGGTGCCATTGCTGTTGTGGGCCTGAACACCCTTGTTCAATCCAGTGAAGATCTGCTGGAAGCGCGAAACCTGACCATTGTTGCACTGATCCTGGTTTGTGGAATAGGCGGAATGGCGATTAAATTCGGAAATTTTGAACTGTCCGGCATCGGGCTTGCCGGTGTGTTGGGCGTGGTCTTGAATCTGATCCTGCCCAAAAGCAAAACCACTTAACCCGAAATATCCGGGTTGATGTTTTTTATATGAAAGAACAGATCAACTCCCTGAATTCTTTCATGTTTTGTTGTTGGCAGGCCAAGGTAAAATACCAGGGCGGCCCATGGCTGTTATTGCATTTAAACCAGTCCAAAAGGGGAAAGAGCCATCTTGTGTTCTTTCCCCCTTTTTTTTATTGCGCAATCAAAAAAGCCTAGGCAATAAAAATATATCTTAAGCATTTTCCAATTCCCACCAGAACAAGAAAAAGAAAAAACCTGACCCTGAGTATTCCTGCAGCAAGGGTCAAGGGATCGCCAATAATTGGTACCCAGGCAAACAAAAGGCTGAAAACCCCGTATTGTCTAAACCGGTTTTCAGCCTTTATCAGGTTTTGTTCAGATACCCTCAATATTTTTTGGAGCACAAAAGCACTGCCGAAAATACCGATATAATAGTTCACAACCGACCCCAGCACATTTCCCGCCGTGGCCACGCCAACAGCATAAAAAGGGCTGTATCCATTGGCCAGCAAAGCTGCGAGAACCACTTCAGAACTTAACGGCAGAACCGTGGCCGCCAGAAAGGCGGCCAAAAATAACCCCAGATACCCTGCGTCAGCCAGAACCTGCATTCAGGCGTTATTCAAACAATTTGGACAAGGCCTGGGTTCCCTTGTTTTCCAATCCCATGTCAACCAGTTGTTTGTATAGCGACAACGCCAGATCCAGCCCCGGTGTTTTCATTTTAAGATCAACAGATGAATTGGATGCAATGGTCATATCCTTGATAAAATGTTTTACAAAAAATCCAGGCTCCATATCGCCCTTAATAATGCGCGGCCCCAGATTGTTCAATGACCAGGAACCTGCAGCCCCCTGTCCGATACTCTGAAGAACCGTCTCAGGATCCAGCCCTGCTTTTTTTGCATACCCCAGGGCCTCACAGACTGCCAGCATGCCTGAAGCAATGGCAATCTGGTTGGCCATTTTAGTATGCTGGCCTGATCCGGCCTTACCCTGATATACAATATTTTTACCCATGACTTCAAACAACGGTTTAATGGTATCAAAACTGTCCTTATCCCCGCCCACCATGATGGACAATGCAGCATTTTTCGCCCCAAGGTCACCACCGGAGACAGGCGCATCAAGAGATTGAATCCCTTTTTCCTTTGCCGTTTCATATAACTTAATGGCCAGATCCGGGCTGGACGTGGTCATGTCCACCACAAAACTTTTCGGCCCGGCATGATTTAAAATTCCGCCATCGCCCAGATAGACCTCTTCAACATCTTTTGGAAACCCCACAATGGTAATAATCACATTGCATTTGGCACTCAGATCAGACACCCGGTCTTCCCAGACAGCACCTTTATCCACCAGCCCATCTGCACTGGCCCGGGTCCGGGTATACACATGCAATGGATATCCGGCAGACAGGATATGACCTGCCATGCTCTTTCCCATAACCCCCAGTCCAATAAATCCGACAATCGTTTTCTCCGGTGCAACACTCATAGATCAAGCCTCCTGAAAAATTTAAAATATATTTTATTCATGCCTGTTTTTCACAGGTTATTCAATCTATATTTGAACCAGGGTGTTAAAAGTAGCTTACTTAAGTTCGTTTGATGACAAGGTAAAACAGTCTATAAGTTTCTCATCTTTCCAAACGTGTTTCATTTTTAATTAAAACCCGATTTTTTTTGCAGGTTTTATTTCCTTGGTTAATAGTTGATCCAAAGTTTCAAAAACAATCTGAAACCGCTCATCCGTAAGCTTTCGTAATTCATCAAGACCTCTTTTTAAGTCTTCATTGGTAAAAATCATGTGTCTTAGTTTTGTAAACGTTCTCATGATTTGGATATTCACCTGTATTGCCCTATCACTGTTTAAAACACTGGAAAGCATGGCAACACCTTGCTCAGTAAAGGCCATCGGAGAATACCTTAAGCCCATTTTGTCACCATTGGAGATCACAATTTGTGATCTCCAATGGGCAAATTCTTCTTTTGATAATTCAAACATAAAATCTTCAGGGAATCGTTGAATATTTCTTCTGACCGCTTGTTTTAAAATTCTTGTTTCAACATCATAAAGTGCTGCAAGATCTCTGTCCAGTATGACTTTAACACCACGAATAAAATATATTTTGCTTGTGATCAACTCAACTGATACAATCT
>JBDRPM010000014.1:0-32042 GCA_043827005.1 Pseudomonadota bacterium
TGACCGAAAACCCGTGTTTGGATGAAAACTTGTCCATATGCAAGGCGCAAGCAAAGCTGAAACCGGAGTGTACTGTAGTACATGAGGATTTCAGCTTTGCGCAGCAACGCAGCAGATGGATGAGTTTTCGTTCAAACACTATCTATACAGAAACAGACCGGAACTTTGATTAAATATGGGATCCGGTCTGTTGTGTCTGGTCTATTGCTGAGAAATATTCATCAGCGGGTCAACTGCCGGTATTTGATCCGGGTGGGTTGATCCGCCTTGATACCCAGTCGTTTTTTTCTGTCCTGGTCGTATTCAGAATAGGACCCTTCAAACAAAAGGGTCTGGCTGTCACCTTCAAACGCCAGGATATGGGTGGCGATTCGGTCCAGGAACCAGCGGTCATGGCTGATAATAACAGCAGAACCGCCAAAGTTTTCCAAAGCTTCTTCCAGAGCGCGCAGGGTGTTGACATCCAGGTCATTGGTGGGCTCATCCAGCAGCAGCAGGTTGGCTTCCTGTTTGAGCATGGTGGCCAGGTGTACCCGGTTCCGTTCTCCGCCTGAGATATCCTTAACCTTTTTTTGCTGATCAGTACCTGAAAAGTTGAATTTTGCCACATAGGCCCGGGAGTTGATTTCCCGTCCGCCAATGAGCATCTTTTCACTGTTGTCGGATATCACTTCAAATATGGTTTTTTCCGGATCAAGGGTGTCCCGTTCCTGATCCACATAGGCAAGTTTTACGGTTTGCCCCACTTCAAAGGTTCCTGAATCCGGAGTTTGTTTGCCTGTGATCATTTTGAACAATGTGGTTTTACCGGCCCCATTGGGTCCGATGACACCAATAATGGCACCAGGCGGAAGGGTGAAGTTCATTTTATCTACCAGCAGTTTATCGTCAAAAGCTTTGCAGACATCTTTGGCCACCACAACCTTATCACCCAGCCGGGGTCCCGGCGGAATAAAGATTTCAAGGCTGTCTTCCCGTTCTTTAACATCAGTTTTTAACAAATCTTCATAAGCCTTGATACGGGCTTTGGATTTGGTCCGCCGGCCTTTGGGAGACATATTGATCCAGGCAAGTTCCCTTTCCAGTGTCTGCTGGTGTTTTGACTGGGATTTCTGCTCTGTGGCCAGTCGTTTTTGCTTCTGATCAAGCCAGGAAGAATAATTTCCTTTCCATGGGATCCCGATGCCGCGATCCAGTTCCAGAATCCACCCTGCAACATTGTCTAGAAAATACCGGTCATGGGTGACCGCAATGACGGTTCCTTCATACCGGCTTAAATGTTGTTCCAGCCAGCCGACGGATTCTGCATCCAGATGATTGGTGGGCTCATCCAGCAGCAGGATATCCGGTTTTTGAAGCAACAGACGGCATAAGGCCACACGCCGTTTTTCACCGCCTGAAATAACGCTCACCAATGTGTCTCCGGGCGGGCATCGAAGGGCATCCATGGCCATCTGCAGCTTGGATTCAAGATCCCAGGCTTCAATATGATCCAGTTTATCTTGAAGTTTTCCCTGTCGTTCAATGAGTTTGTCCATTTCATCATCAGACATGGGATTGGCAAACTCTTCGGAAATCTGCTCATATTCTTTCAACAGCAGGACGGTTTCCTGTACCCCTTCTTCAACCACTTCCTTGACGGTTTTTTTGCTGTCCACCAAAGGTTCCTGCTCAAGATACCCAATGGTAAGACCTTTTGAAAGAATGGTCTCGCCTGTAAAATTGGAATCAGTCCCTGCCAGAATTTTTAACAGGGTACTTTTACCAGATCCGTTCAGACCCAGAACTCCGATTTTAGCCCCGTAAAAATAGGATAGGGAAATGTTTTTCAGAACCTGTTTGGTGCCATGAAACTTACTGACATTGATCATGGAATAGATGATTTTTTTAGTATCTTGTGACATGTTGTTTACTCCTTATCTGCTGGCGGCAATACATTCGATTTCTATCAGGACATCTTTTGGCAAACGAGAGACTTCTACTGTGGATCGTGCCGGTTTATGCCCTTTTAGTGCATTTTCATAGACCGTGTTCATTAATGAAAAATCATTCATGTTGTCAAGAAATATCGTGGTTTTTATAATTTTATCAAGCCCGGTTCCAGCTGTGGTCAATACCGCTTCCAGGTTTTTCATGACCTGAACCGTCTGTTCTTCAATGGTTTTTCCAACAATTTCCATGGTTTGAGGGTCAAGCGGAATCTGACCGGAGCAAAAAACCAGACTGTCATGGACAATGGCATGAGAATATGGACCAATGGCGGCCGGGGCATTTTTTGAAAAGATTTGTTCCATTATTTGTTTTCCTTAATTGTAAAAGGTAACCACAGGTTCTTTGAGAATCATCTCAATGGCCTTTTTAGCAGTTTTTGCGATTTCTGGAAAGATCTCATCTAATTTTGTGATCTGTCTTAAATTTTCACCGGTTCTTAAAATCAGTCGGGCAAAGTCACCTTCGGCAAAGATTGATTTAAGGATCAGGTCTTCCCAGGGTTCATTGTGAGCCCAGCAATAGATCATCAGGCTGGGCTGGATAAACAGGTTGGGTGCGTCAAAGCCTTTTTCCAGCATTTTAACGGCAAATGGTTTTAATCCTTTTCTGGCATCCAGGAAAGCCTCTTTTAATCGTTTGGGCAATGCCTGCTCATACAGCGGGTCATCCTTGAATTCGCGTTCATTTACAAAAGAGGCAATGATGGCGGCAAGCAGGGCTGGATCATTCTGTGGCAGCAGGTTATCCCTTATGCTCTGGGCCACTAAAAGCGGGGAGTCCAGTCTGAGTTTGGATGCCCAGAGGCCATCATCGGTTAATTGTCCTTTTTGGGTAACAAAATTTTCCTGGGTAAGAAAATCCATGTGATCCAGAAAATCGTGCCAGAGCAGTTCAAGGTCGTTGCCGAATTTTTTTCTGGCATTTTTGCCGGGTTTTTTACCTGAAGCGATCTGATAGGAGGCAAAGGATTTTTCCAGCAGCATTTTGATCTGATCCGGTGTGTGGGAGAGCAGCAGGTTCAGTACCATGGAAAAATTGATGGCAATCTGGCTTTCAATATCCAGGGGAGGCGCTTTGATCAATGTGGATACATATTTTAGATCCATGAATTTTCCAGGCAGCACAATACCGAACCCGATGTTATCCATGCCTCTTCTGCCGGCTCGTCCGGTCATCTGCTGAAATTCACTGGGAGATAATGACAAAAAATCATCTCCGTTAAACCGGTCAGAATTTAAAATAACCACGGAGCGGGCGGGAAAATTAACCCCTGCAGCCACGGTGGATGTGGCAAACATGGCATCTAAAAGGCCCTGGGCCATCAAGGTTTCAACCACCACTTTCCAGGCAGGAAGATGACCGCTGTGGTGGGCAGCCGTACCGGTCTGCTCAAGCCATGCCCGTTGTTTATGGTGCTCAAGATGAGGGTTGTCTGCCACAAGTTCGGCAATTCTTTGTTTTAATTGTTCTTTTTGTCTGGGCTTTTGAGATAATAATTGACCATCACACAATTGAATGGCCTGATCACATTCAGCCCGGGATTTTAGAAAAAAAATGGCCGGCAGCAACCGATACCGGTCCAGAATCTGGAGGATTTGATCAAAGGGCGGCAGTTTGCCTCTGCCGGAAAATTTTTGCCGGCCTGTGTTATCCTCAAATTTAAGGACTTTTTTATGTAATCGGGCATCCTGATTCTGGCTGCCGGTGCTGCCGGTTTGTTCAAGCAGGGGGAAAAGGGTTCCGGACGGGTGCAAAAAAAGAGGAAACAAGGGGACCGGCCGGTGCTTGTTTTCAACGACCCTGCATTTTTTACCCCGGATGGATTCAAGCCATCCGGCAATCTGAAACGGATTGCCAATGGTGGCTGAGAGCAAAAGCAGCGGAATTCGAACCGGCAGGTAAATCATAATCTCTTCCCAGACCACACCCCGCTGTTCATCTCCTAAAAAATGGGCTTCATCCAGAATGATCAGATCACAGGTCAAGTTTTCGCCGGTGTGCATGGCATCATACAATTGATTCCTCAGGATTTCCGTTGTGCCGATGACAATGGCTGCATCAGGATTTTGTTTGATATCTCCGGTGAGAATGCCCACATTTTCTTTGCCGAAAATGGATGAAAATCCTGCATGGATTGAGTTGGTCAAAGCTTTTAGCGGGGTGGTATACCATACCTTGCCGTTGCTGCTGATGATTCGTTTGGCCACCTGTTCGGCAATCCAGGTTTTACCGGCTCCTGTGGGGGCTGTGACCAGGCAGTCTGATTCTTTAATGGCTTCAATGGCCTCAAGCTGAAACGAATCCGGCACAAAGGCCGCTTTTTCAGGTTTCCCGATTTGATCAAAGATTGCTTTTAAGGATCGGTCTGAACCTGGTTTCATCAGGCTGGCTTTCATTAGGCCTGATTTTGATGAACCCGGGCCAGATGCATGGGATTTTGACAAGCCATGGTTTTTTTTGCCGTCAGGGGTATTGGATCGTTTTGCGCCTTTTTTCCCTGGTTTGCGAAAGGATCTTTTGGGCGGATATGTGTTTTTTGCCATGGTAAAAGTATCTTTAAAAATGAGAGTTCTGCAATTGTCTGATGATCAGTTTAGGCGAGTTGAGCCCAAACAGGGCTGCATCAATTTGAGCAATGTCTAAAAAATAAAAATCAGATACATCATCCTGGGGTGTAATGGTTGAAAAATCATTGACCGTGCATAAAAATGCCATATCCATGATGGGATAGTCAATCTTTTTGAAAAGATAATGACTGGGAAATGAGCCAAAGTATGTCAGATTTGAAATATCAAGGTTCAGCTCTTCTTTGATTTCACGGACCAGGCAGGCTTCCACGGATTCACCAGGTTCAGCAAATCCGCCGGGAAAATCCAGCATGTCCCGGGCCGGGTCATGTTTGCGCCGGGTGACCAGGATCTGTTGATCAGCATTGAAGATCAAGGCAATGGCAGCAGCAGCTACATTCAGATAGAATTTAAAACCACATTCCCGGCACACAAATGATTTTTCACATGCCGGAAATAGATTTTTGAGTCCGCAATACGGGCAGTGTTTAAACAGATGACCATTTGGATTGATCACTGGGTATCCTCGGGAATCCATCCGCCGCCCAACGCTTTGTACAATCGGATCATGTTTGAGGTGACCTTGCCTTTGCTGGTGGCAAGTTCGTCCTCCAAAGACTGTAATGATCGTCTGGCATCCAGTACAATATTATAGTCAACCAGGCCGGATTTGTATTGATCACAGGCAAGAACATTCACCCGTTGTGCCGCAATGGTGGCCCGGTTTAAAAACTCCTGTCGGAGTTGTTCTTTGGCATAGGCGGTTAAAGCGTTTTCCACTTCTTCCTGGGCATGGAGAACCGCAGATTCATAAGCCACCATGGCCTGTTCCTGCCGGGCTGTCTGGACTTCAATATTTTGGCGTATGGCGCCCCCATTGAACAGATTCCAGGTAATACTGGGGCCGATATTCCAGGCACGGCTGGCAGACAAGAAAAGATCCGAGGCTGAAATGGATTCCAGGCCCACGGTTCCGGCAAGGCTGAATTTGGGATAAAGATCGGCAGTGGCAACGCCGATTCTGGCGGTCTGGGCTGCCAGATTTCGTTCGGCCTGACGGATATCCGGTCTGTTGCGCAGGGTTTCGGCAGGAATGCCGACGGTCATGGTAACCGGGATTGTGGGGATTGGTTGATGGTCTGCCAGCTCTTTATGAACAGCGCCGGGACGTTCGCCCAACAGCACAGCCAGGCGGTTTTTTGCTGATTCAAGTCCCATCTGCAGGCTGGGAATAAGGGATTGGGTACGTTCCAGATTGTAGCTGGCCTGCTCAACGGCCAGTTGATTGATTAATCCTGCCTCATAGCTGGAAAGGTTGAGATCATAACTTTCCTGCTGGGCTGCCAGGCTGATTTGAGCTGCTGTCAGTCTGGCCTGATAGGTACGGACATCCACATAATTTAACGCTACTTCTGCCATCAGGCTGACCAGGACATCGTGAAGATCTTCCCGGGTGGCTGACAGATTGGCATCAGCTACCTCAATGGACCGATGAATACCACCGAACAGATCAAGTTCCCAACCTGCATCAAAACCAAGCGCATAGGTTGTATTTTTGACCCCTGATCCCTTGTTGTTTTTACTGGTGTTATGGTTTTTAACAGAACCTGATCCATTTACGTCCGGAAAAAGTCCAGCCTGGGTTATACCGCGCTGGGCGCGGGCTTCACGAATGCGGGCCCTGGCAGTCTGTAAGTCCAGACTGCCTTGGACAGCGCGTTTTTCAAGACTTTCAAGCAGAGGGTCATTTAAGGTTGTCCACCAGTTGGCAAGGGTTGCCGGATCTATCTGACCCATTGTCAGACCGCCCTGCAACCGGGTATGCCAGATTTCGGGGGTATCGGGTTGTACCTTTTTATAATCAGGGCCAACCATGCTGCATCCGGTGATCAACAGGATCGCAATCAGAAAAGTTGCGTAAAAAAAACGCATGTTCAAGATAGCATCAATGTTTGGGAATGAATTCAATTTCATCATTGTCTCTCTTATATATAAAATGTTTCATCAGGGTCAAATGTTTTTATCATGGTTACCATTGCGCCATGAATTTCCTTTTTCACTGATAGACTGAAAAAAATAATAAAGGGCAGGAATAAAAAAAATACCCACCAGGGTTGAAAACAGCATTCCTGAGAACACGGTGATACCAATGGCCTGTCGGCTGCCTGCTCCGGCGCCCGTGGCAATGACCATGGGAAAGATTCCAAGAATAAAGGTAAATGCGGTCATGATAACCGGTCGAAATCGGATCTTTGCACCATCCACAGCAGCGTCGGATATGGACAGGCCATCCTGCCGGCGCTCACTGGAAAATTCCACGATTAAAATGGCATTTTTGGCTGCAAGTCCCACCAGCAGAACCATACCGATCTGGGCATAGATAGACATGGGCATGTGCATGATAAAAAGCCCGATCAGGGCTCCCAGAGAGGCTACAGGAATTGAAAAAATTACAGATAATGGGATGTTCCAGCTTTCATATTGACCCACCATAAACAGATAAGCAAAAATCAGGGCAAGGGCCAAAAGGCCGATGACCTGGCCACCTGCTTTTCGTTCCTGAAAGGACATGGAAGACCAGTCATAGCCAAAGCCCGGCGGCAGTATTTTTGCAGCCAGCCGTTCCATGGCAGCCATGGCCTGGCCCGATGAAAATCCAGGGGCGGCACTGCCGTTAAAATCAGCGCTGGCGAACTGGTTATAGCGTTTTATAATCTGTGGACCCAGGATGGTTTTCAGGGTAATCAAGCTCTTTAGAGGGACCATTTTGCCATCGTCGTTGCGCACATAAAGTTTTGTAATATCCGACATTTCATCCCTGAAATCAGCCTCATCCTGTATTTTAACCTGATAGCTTTGTCCCTGGAGGTTGAAATCATTGACATAACTGGAACCAAAATGGGTTTGGAGGGTTGAAAATATCCGGCTTACCGGAACTTTCAGGTATTGGGCCCGGGTCCGGTCCACATCCACAAAAATCTGGGGGGTATTGGCGGTATAGGTAGTAAACACCCTCATTAAAGTCGGGTCCTGATTGGCAGCCATCATCATGCTCATGGCCACGCCAAACAATTCCTGGGGGCTCTGGCCTTCCAGCGCCTGTAGCCGGAAGTCAAAGCCGCCGCTGCTCCCCATTCCCTGAATTGGGGGGGGGGCAAAGGCAAAGGCATTGGCTTCACTTAAAGCCATTAATTTACCCTGGGCCTGACCTACAATGGGTCCTAACTGCTGTTGAGCCAGTTTGCGCTCTTCCCAGGGTTTTAAAATGGCAATGGCAAATCCGACATTTTCCGCATCACCATTCAACAGACTGAACCCGGAAACTCCGATTACATTTTTTACACCGTCAATGGCCAGCATATCTTTTGTGATCTGGTTGAGTACGTTAGAGGTCCGAGACAATGATGCATTCTCAGGCAGCTGGACATTCATGAAAAAATATCCTGGATCTTCATCAGGCAGAAAACTCATGGGGCTGCGGGTAAACATGAACCCGGCACCAGCGAAAATGACCATCAACAGTATGATGGGTATGAACAGGCGGCGGATCATCCACCCTGAACCGTTTATATACAGATTTCGGCACAGATCAAGAAAACGGTTAAACCATCCAAGAGGTCCGTGGGTATGGGGTTTTGGCACACGCAACACGGTTACGCACAAGGCCGGACTCAAAGACAGGGCACAGATGGCTGAAATCAGAACAGCCGTGCATATGGTAACAGCAAATTGTTTGTAAAGCTCTCCTGTAATGCCCGGCATGAAGGCAACGGGTACGAAAACCGCAAAAAGGACAAGGGTTGTGGCCACAATCGGACCGGTCACCTGACCCATGGCCCGGATGGTGGCCTCTTTGGGCCCCAGTTTTTCGTCATGCATGACCCGATGGACATTCTCCACTACCACGATGGCATCATCTACGACCAGACCGATCACCATGATCAAAGCAAACAAGGAAATGGTATTGGCACTATATCCCAGAGCCAGAAGGACGGCAAAAGTACCGATCAGGGATACAGGAATCGTCACGGCCGGAATCAGGGTTGCCCGCCAGTCCTGGAGAAAAACAAACACCACGAAAATCACCAGAAAAGATGTCAATGCAAGTGTCCAGATAATTTCATCAATGGCGGCAGACACATATTTGGTGGTATCCAGAATAATCTGATACTCCACATCAGCAGGCATACGTTTTTTTAAGTGCTCAAGTTGTGACTTTACAGCCTCCATGGTGTCCAGCGCATTGGCACTGCTGGAACGATAGACCGCTATGGTTGCAGCCGGGTTGCCGTTCAGGGCAGACCTGGTCCTATAGGATTTTGCTGCCAGTTCCACCCGGCCAATATCTCTTACCCGAACCATTCCGCCCTGAACATTGCTTCGGATGATAATATTTTTAAATTCATCCACACTGTCAAGACGGCCCTTGGCTTTCAGGGAAAACTGGATCTGTTGAGTGTCTCCCACAGGTTCCTGGCCGATTGAACCAACTGCAGCCTGAATATTCTGCTGTCGGATCGCATTCATGACATCATCAGAGGTCAGGCCAAGAGATGTTAATCGCTCTGGGTCAAGCCAGATGCGCAGAGAAAACTCCTGCTCACCAAAAATAAACACATCACTGACCCCGCTTAACCGGACAAGGGCATCTTTGACATTATTGCTCAGATAATTACTTAAAAACAACATGTCCCGGCTTTTGTCCGGTGAATAAAAACTGATGGCAGCCATCATATCGTTGGAACGTTTTCGGACACTGATGCCTTGATCCACAACTTCTTTGGGCAGTTTCGGAGTGGCAAGCTGGATTCGATTTTGTAAATTAACCTGGTCGATATTCGAATTGGTCCCCACAGCAAAGGTAACGCTCAATGTATAGGTACCTGAGTCTGAACACGAAGAGGACATATACAGCATGTCATCTACGCCATTGACCTCTTTTTCAATGGGGGCTGCGACAGTATCGGCCAATACCTGTGCGCTGGCACCGGGATAAAAGGCAGTTACCCGGATTTCCGGCGGTGTAATGCTGGGGTACTGGGCAACCGGAATATTGAAAAGTGCGATCACCCCGACAATGGTGATGACAATGGAAATAACCGCTGCAAGCCGAGGTCGATTGATAAAAATGCGTGACAGCATGGCCTATTTCTCCTTTGTCTGGGCAGGAGCAATCTGTACCGGCTGACCAGGGCGGACTTTTTGAATATTGCCCACAATAATCTTGTCCCCGGCTTTTAATCCGGATTCAACCGCCCACATTGTATCAATCACAGGGCCGGTTTTGATGGGACAGGGGACAGCAATGCCGTTTTCATCCACCATAAGAACATAACGACCTTTCTGATCGGACAATACAGCTGCCTGGGGAACGACGGGTAATAGTCTGGGATGTGAAGCACTGATCAGAACTGTCACATATTGACCGGGTAACAAACGATGGTCATGGTTGTCATATACGGCCCGAACAAGAATGGTACCAGTGGCCGGATCGACCTCATTGTTGACAAAATCAATCCGGCCTTTGTTGTTTAAAAGTTGGTTATTGGCAAGTTTAATCCGGGGTATGAGCGTGGGGCTATCCTGTTTTTTTTCACTGGCATTCAATGCAGCCAGGACAGCAGAAACTTCATTTTCACTGATGGAATACACCACCCGGATGGGATCTAACTGGACAATGCGGGCCAGGGTGCCGGACCCAGGATTGACCAGATTGCCACGGGTATAGGCGGTTCTGCCGATTCGGCCGTCAATGGGCGCTTTAATCCGGGTATACCCCAGATTGAGTTGGGAACTTGCCAGCATGGCTTTGGCTTCCTGGAGCTGAGCATTGGTTTGTGCTGCATCAGCAATAGCCGTATCCATATCTGTAGCACGCACACTTTCAACGCGTGCGGCTTTAAGCCGCTTTAACCGCTGGCTGGCCCTGTCAAGATTGGCTTGGGCCTGGGCGACCCTGGCCTGATCCGCATCAAGCTTGGCCTGGTACCCGGCGTTCTCGATCAGATACAACAGATCTCCTGCCCGTAGATCTTGTCCTTCCTTAAACATTACATTTTCCAGAAAACCTTCGACTCTGGCCCGCAGATCTACAGTTTGTATGGCTTCAACATGCCCCACATATTCGGTTGCCTGATTGATGTCCTGTTCTGTTATGGTGGCCATGATAACCAATGGTGCAGGTGGTTTGGCAGGGGTAGGTGTTGTGGCCAAAAGCCAGGTTGGGGTGAAAAGCATGATTGCCAGTATACAATACCGCATTGTTTGTCTCCTGATTGAAGTGATTGAAAAAGTGTTCAAGGCTTTGATAAGGTTTCTTGTTTTGATTCAAGTGTCATTTGTTCTATATTTTTGACCATGGTTTTTAAACAGGTTCTAACGGTTTTCTGCATTTCAGGGGTGATTCCCAGCAGCAATTGATTTGAAAACCTTTGAAATGTTGCGTGTACCTGTTGTACCAGATCCATGCCCTTGTCTGTTAAAAATACAAGATAGGCCCGGCGGTCTCTTGAGTCTGGTTTTCTGACAATCAATGTTTTAATTTCAAGCCGGTCCAGTATTCGGGTCAGATTGGCCGGGGTTTTGATGACTAACTGGCCCAGCGCCTTTTGAGTGAGTCCAGACTCGACAGACATGTTCTTTAACAGGTGCATCTGTTCCACCGTAAGATCATAGGGGCTCAGGATTTTTTCTGCCATTTTATGGATATCCCGGGCTGTAAAATAGATCAACCGCCCAATGGGCTCATCTTCTTCATATGCTGCCATTTCTTTTGCCTCCTTGATATTTAACCCGGCAAATATATCGGTGGATTATTTATTTGTCAAATATATTTTTTTGTTTTAAAAAAAGTTATCTGGATTTGTTGTTAAAGGAAACAAACAATCATACCATGAATCCAAAATTAAGATTCACAATTATTTTTAATATGTCAAAATGAATCTAAACAAAGAGAGGTCATATGCAAATAACAGTTTTAATAGAAGATTCTATAAACAATGAAGCATCAGACAATGATGCGTTGATCAATGAATTTGGTTTATCCTTGTATATTGAATCCAATGGTGTAGCGCTTTTGCTGGATGCGGGGAGCTCGGGTAGTTTTATTCAAAACAGTCAGACTCTTGGCATTGACCTTAAGACATTGGATCTTGCCGTTATTTCCCATGCCCACTTTGATCATGGTGGCGGGCTTAACGCTTTGTTTGAATATAATTTTCAGGTTCCGGTTTATCTGCATGCAGAGGCGGCCAAAGACTATTATGCCAATATTGGTGCCAGGCTGCCCATGGCAATTAATCGGTTTGTTCATCCCCTGGTCAGGCATTCAAGGATAGTATCGCGGTATATCGGTCTGGATCAAAATCTGATGAAAGAATACGCTGCAAGAATTAAGCATGTCACCGAGTCTGTGCAAATCGGTAAAAATATTTTTGTAATAACCAACATTTCAAAAACACACCCCATGCCCGAGGGCAATCGATTCCTTCTGACAGGCAGTGATGGCAGCCTGGTACCGGATCAATTTGTCCATGAAATCATTCTGGCTATCCGGGAGGAAGATGGTATTGTTTTATTTTCAGGGTGCTGTCACTCCGGTATTTTAAATATGATCCAGACAGCAAGACACTTTTTCAATGATGAACCCATTAAATCAATAGTTGGGGGCTTTCATTTGAAATTGCAACCCATGAAAGAAAAAATGGCCGGCACCCAAGAGGACATTGACTATATCGCCAATGAACTGCTGGCTCTAAATATAGGCCACATATATACCGGTCACTGTACCGGCAGTCAAGCTTACCAGGCATTGAAAACATCTTTAAAAGAACGGCTTCATCCGTTATATACAGGTGCAGTTATACATGTTTAAAAATTTTTAAACTGCAGGATCACTTTATATGATAATGGGTAGTGATGGGGCTGGCATTTAATGTGGACCCTTAATTAGTGCCTGACCGAAAACCCGTGTTTGGATGGCTCGAAGAGGAGCATCGCTCACAAACTTGTCCATATGCAAGGCGCAAGCAAAGCTGAAACCGGAGTGTACTGTAGTACATGAGGCCAGATCTCTATTTTGGCAGCTTTGCGCAGCAACGCAGCAGATGGATGAGTTTTCGTTCAAACACTAAATATCCAATACCTCCCTGATGGACTTTAATAGGTATGATGGACGGACAGGTTTATATATCAATTTTTTAATACCGATCTCAAGCACTGTGGATTCAGTCAGATTAGCATTATATCCCGTGCATAAAATAATGGGTACGTTTTTTCGGCTTTGTAACACTTTCTTTGCCAGTTCAGTTCCAGTCATACTGGGCATGGTCATATCTGTGATAATCAGAGCAAAGCGTTCCGGAGACTTTTCAAAGCATTCCAGAGCAGATATGGCATCCTGCTTTATGGTGATTTCATACCCCTCTTCTTCTAAGATTTTTTGTGTTGTATTTAAAATTGCCTCTTCATCATCTATAATTAAAATATGTTCAGTTCCCTTGATCACATTTTGGGGGATTTGATCTTTCCAGTTATCTTCGCCCGTGTTTTTGGCAATTGGCCATAGGATTTGAAACGTGGTGCCATGATTAATTTTGCTCAAGGTTTTGATGTACCCATTGTGTTTTTTAATAATTCCGTCAACAACTGCCAACCCTAGCCCCGTACCCTCTCCAATTTTTTTTGTTGAAAAATAGGGATCAAATATTCTACTAAGCGTCTTGTCATCCATACCATGACCGGTATCCGAGATTTCAATGATGACGTAACTGCCGGGTTTGTATATATCATGATTAAAATCGTTCTCCTCGATCACATGATCCCTTAGCTTGACAGTTAATATGCCTCCGGTTGCCTGCATGGCGTGGGAGGCATTGGTGCATAGATTCATAATCACCTGATGCACCTGGGTCGGGTCGGCTATGACAGCAGCATGGGAGCAAATGTCTTCATGGATCTGTATCGAAGAGGGGATGGATGACCGCAGAAATTTTAAGGCTTCTTTTATGACCAGATAGATTTTAAAATAGCTGGTTTTATGTTCCACCTCCCTGCTGTATGTTAGGATCTGACGCACCAGTTCAGTTGCCCGCTGAGCGCCTGAATCAATCTGAGTAATGTAGGCTGAGACTTTTTCAGGAATCGTTAGATTCCTCTGGATCAGGTTGGTATACCCGAATATTCCGGAAAGGATATTGTTAAAATCATGAGCAATGCCACTGGCCAGGGTCCCGATTGCCTCCATTTTCTGGGCATAATGGAGCTGTTTGGCAATGCGGTCCTTTTCTTTCCGGGTGTTTTCTATCTCAGTGATATCAATCAGGGTGCTTAAGCTACATTTTTTACCTTCTAATTCGATGACAACGGCTGACCAAAGAAAATCCCTAATGCTGCCGTCTTTCATCCTAAAGCTGGATGGGTAGGCATCTATCTTTCCATTTTTTTCAAGCAGTGACATAAAAGGTTGACGATCTTCCTTATTTATCCAGAGCCCGATATCAATGGAGGTTTTTCCAATAACTTCCTCCCTGCTGTATCCGGTTATCTTGTGAAAGGCATTGTTGACTTCTATATACCGCCCTTGGTCAATCGTAGAAACCAACATCCAGACAGGACTGTGGAGAAAAATTTTGGAAAAATTTTCTCTGGAGTTGATCAGTTCAATCTGTGCTCTTTTTTCCTGGGTGATATCCCTGATAAACGCAACAATGGTATACTCATCAATGGCAACACAGTTTACCCGTGTGATTTTTTCAGCATGGCTTGAAGCGTATAATAAGACCTCACCAAAGTCCATTGCCAGATCAGTTTCCTGGCCAACCCCCCTCCATATGCTGTCAAACTGGGGCCAAAATTCTCGTATGGTCAGTTTCTTAAGCTCATCAACCGGACGTTCAGTCAATATTTCTGCTGCCGGATTGGCATCAAGGCAAATGCCGGATTGTCTGTGGATAAAAAAGATCGCATTATAGTTTTTTTCAAACAGGGTCCGGTGAAGGATTTCACTCTTTTTCAAGGCCTCAAAAAGGGCATACTCTTCGGTTATATCCCTGAAGACCAGGACCACTCCTTCCAGTTGTTGAAGACGATTTTTTATGGGAGCAGCAGAATCTGCAATCTGATATTCACGGTTATCTTTTGAGATCAGAACTGTATGGTTGGCAAGCCCCACCTGACAGCCAAAGTCCAGCACTTTTTTTACAGGAGAGTCAACAGGCTTTCTTGTATGAGCATTAATGATCTTAAACACCGTATTCAAAGGTTGCCCAAGCGCCTCCTCAAAGGACCACCCCGTCAATTTTTCTGCCACCGGGTTCATCTGGGTGATACCGCCGTTTGTATCAGTAGCAATGACCGCATCCCCAATGGAATTTAAAGTGATGCGAAGATTCTCTTTGCTTTGCTGCATCTGTTTTTCTGATTTCCTGGCTTTTATTAAACCGAAGAGAGCGCCAACACAGGCGATCACCAGTACAACAAAAGTCAGGACGACATTCTGGATCAGTCTTTTATAGGTATGATAGAATGAATACGGTTGATTGATAACAGTCGCATTCAAGGGAATTGTTTCCGGAGCAATTTTCTTATCTGCGATAACGGTATAATCCACAAGAATTTTATTGGGGCTCGTGTTTACGACTGCCGGAATGGCCCCGGTGTTGAGTATTTCCAGGCATAATTTGGCCGCTGCTATCCCCTGGTCATTTGAACAGATCATTTTCCCGCCCACAATACCAGTGTTTAAATAAAAATCCCACATGCCATAAACCGGTGCTGGAGAAGCCTGGCTGATCATTTTTGCGCTGTCTTCATAGGAATAATAGTTGCCTTCAGGGTCACGGTTAAATGAGATCAGCAGGACAGCATCACTGTCGGACAACTGCTTTAAGTGATCCAGAAGCTTTGGCGTTGAAAACTTGTCCCACCAGGTGAGCGCCAGGTTCTTTTTAAATGGAACCAGGGCAATTTCTGTTTCAATTTTAATTTCACGGGCGGTTGGCGATGTGCCGGTAACAATAAACAGACGACGGACAGACGGTTGAAGTTGCAATATCAGTGAAACTGTCCCTGCCGGGTCGGTTTGTTCAATAATCCCGGTCATGTGGTTATCAAACCTGTCAAGCATGGATGAGTGGTAGTTGTTCACCCCGCAAAAGATGACCGGAGTTCCATAAAAGAGCGTTCTGTATTGGGTTTTGAGAAATGTAAGTGCGTTGTTGTCTGATAAAATAATGGCAGCAGGAGGGCTGTCGGCATATTTTGTTTTGAGCAGTTCTGCAAATGCCGGCATCACGGTTTCAATGGGCCATCTTTTGCTGTCAAGATATTCGGTTACGATTTCAAGATCGGCTTTTTCGGATAGGGTTTCCCTCAATGCCCGATCAATACTGTCGGTCCAGGTAAAACCCTTATGATAGGAATGGAGAATCAGGATCTGCTGTTTTGTTTGGGCCTGCCCTGTGGAGGCAAAAAAAATAAAAGTGAAAAAGAATATGAGAAAGCACAAACTCTTGAAGATCTGTTCAAAAGGGCTGGTTTTCCCCCTTAAAGATTTCGTACTGATGCTATATCGATACAAAGATATGTCCCTGCTCTTGGTTAAAGGCAAATCCCATCGTAAAGGATATCAGTATGCATTATTATGAAGAAGTTTTTAGGTTTTAGCAACGAAATATTTGTAAGGCAGGATAGGTACACCTGTCACAATATCCTGATATGAATCTTGTGACAGGTGGTAAGGCGGATTAAAATTTAACTGGTTTTATTCTACCATTGGTTCTATTCAACCATGGCAAGGTATTTCCCGTATCCTTGTTCTTCCAGTTTTTCTTTGGGAATAAATCTTAATGCTGCAGAGTTAATACAATATCTTAATCCGGTCGGTTCCGGCCCGTCATCAAAAACATGACCCAGATGAGAATCTGCATATTTGCTTCTGACCTCTACACGCACCATGAATAAACTTCGATCCGTGATTTCTACAATATGTTCTGCTACTAAAGGTTTTGTAAAACTGGGCCACCCGGTTCCGGATTTAAATTTGTCCTTTGAACTGAAAAGCGGTTCTCCGGAAACGATATCCACGTAAATTCCCGCCTGTTTATTATCCCAGTACTCATTGTCAAAAGGACGTTCTGTTCCGTTTTTCTGGGTGATTTTGTATTGCAGCGGGGTCAGTTTTGCTTTAATTTGTTCTTTATCCGGTTTTGACCAGGATGTTTTGTCCATGGAGGATTGTTTGTCCATCGATTGTGGGGTTGTCTTTATCTTTTTTTCCATCATTTCATCTTTTTTTTCCATTTCATCAGGCTTTTCCTCCATCATTTCAGATTTCTTGTCCATTGCAGCGTTTTTCCAGATTTTTTCCAAAAACTGATCTCTTCCTGAACCCCAGCGATAATATTTATACCGGTAAGAATTTTTCTTGTAATAATCCTGGTGATAGTCTTCAGCTTTGTAAAATTTTTCAAATTTTGTAATGGGTGTGATAATGGGTTTATCAAATACCATGGATTTTTCCAGGGCCAGTTTGGATGCCATGGCCTGTTCTTTCTGGGTCTCATTGTGATAAAAAATCTCCGACCGGTACTGGTTACCCCTGTCTACAAACTGACCATTTTTATCAGTGGGGTTTATATGACGCCACAGCACATCCAACAGCTGGGTATAGGTCACCACTCCGGGGTCATAATGGACCTGTATGGCTTCGGTGTGACCTGTGGTTCCATTGGATACTTGCTGATACGTCGGGTTTTCTTTATGGCCGCCGGTATATCCGGAGATGACCTCTTTAACGCCGGGGACTTTCTCAAAATCAGATTCTGTACACCAGAAGCATCCGCCGGCAAAGGTGGCGATTTCCAATTTGTTCATATCTGTTTTCATTTCATTTTCCATGGGTTTGGGTTTTTCAGCAAAAGACTGGTATCCAACGATCAATACCGCCGCGATTATCATTGTAAGTGTCATCAATTTTGTTTTCATATTTTATCTCCCTGGTTAAGGTTGGTTTCCTTAACTACTAAGATAGATGCAAAACATCACAGATTTATTTTAAAAAGATCACAAGTTTATCACAAAAAAATAAAATATATCTGTTTTCAGATTGAATGTGATTTTGCCAGGGAAAAGGTAAAGCAAGACCCTTTTCCAGGCCTAGTGGAGACTGATATGTGTTGATTGTGCAGTTCAATGATTTTTTGGGTAATGGCAAGGCCCAGGCCGGAATGTTTTTGGCTTTGGTTTTCTGATCGATCTGAATGATAAAACCGTTTAAAAATATGATCCAGTTGCTGATCTGAAATACCTGGTCCGGTATCGCGCACGGCAACCATGACCGTATCTGTCTGAAAGACTTCAATGGTGACACAGCCGTTCTCAGGCGTATAATGCAGGGCATTTTCAATAAGATTTTCCAATACCCGTTCAATCAGGGCTATATCTGCTGTAACAAAGCTATGCGCATCTGTGTATTGAGTGGTCAGATGGATTTGTTTTTCTTTAGCCCTTAATAAAAATTTTTGGGTAACATCCTGGATCAGTTCCTGAATATTGAAATTTTCCGGATGTATCTGCATCTGTACAGATTCAAGTTTGGCAAGTTCCATCAGTTCACTGACCAGATGATTCAATCGCTGACAATGTTGAATCGCTATCTTAAGATAATGTTGCCTTTCTATTTGGGTATATTGATTTTCCTTTATTAAAAGCGTTTCAATATATCCCTGCAGGGTTGCCAAAGGAGTTCTCAGGTCATGGGACACATTGGCAACCAGTTCACGGCGCATCTTGTCAGATGCTTTGAGTTCCTCCATCTGGGTTTCAATTCGATGGGCCATATGCTTGAAGGTTGAACTCAACCGGTCAATTTCATCAGACGGACGATCGGTTCCGGCAGAAAAAAAGGACAGGGGTTCAAGCGCATCACCCGGTTTAAAGGTATCCATGACATTGGTCAGTTTTTTAAGCCTTCCGGTTAAAAGGGCAAACAGCATCAGCCCTGTGATCAACGCAAACAAAAGGCCTGCAAAAATCATGGAGACACTCAGTTGAAGAATATAACTGCCTTTGAGTTTCTCAACCACAGAATCATACTGCTCTCCACCCAAAATGACATACAGATATCCCTCATGCTTTCCCTGTCGCACAATAGGGGCTGCGGAAAAAACTTTTTTACGCAACAGGCTTTTGGGGTCATCCCCTTGAAGCGGAGCGGTCAGCTCCTGGTTTAAATATTGTTGAACGGGTTTCAGGTCAATGGTTTCACGTTTTACTTTTCCCTTTGGAGCAGAAAAGGTCAGAATTTTTCCATTAAGATCCAAAAGATAGATCTCTATTCCGGGGTTGATCACCATGAGCATGTGAAAGATCTCTTTTAAAGCATCCTGATTGACCCGGCCGTCTGTCATCAGCAGCCGCTCATTGACAATCTGTCGGGCCAGATTGGTGTTGAGTTTTTGATTGACCTCCTGCTGGTACATGTTTGTGGAAAAAACCGTGACGCCGATAAAAATCAGGCCCACGAAAAAAAAGAGAATGGCAAGTCCTGCGGCAATTTTGGAATACAGGGAGTTAAACATGTGGACAGCCTTTTTTCAGACTTCCCTGAATTTATATCCAACACCCCATACAGTGAGGATATACTCAGGTTGTGCCGGGTTGGTTTCAATTTTTGCCCTTAACCGGTTGATATTGGAGTTTACAGTATGTTCATATCCATCATGCCCGTATCCCCAGACCTTATCCAGAAGCTGGGAACGATTGTACACCCGTCCTGGGTGCCGGGCAAAATAATAGAGCAGATCATACTCTTTTGCTGTCAGATCAATTTGTTTTGTTTGGATCATTACTTTTCGTTTTTCAGGTATAATGGTCAGGTCGGCAATGGTTAAAACAGGGTCTTGTGTTGGCGGTACAATGGGGTTAAAGGTCTTAATTCGACGAAAAATAGCTTTGATTCTGGCGATCAGCTCCAGGATACTGAACGGTTTGGTGACATAGTCATCTGCACCGAACTCCAGGCCCAGAATCCGGTCGATTTCCGATGATCTGGATGTCAGCATTAGAATGGGCGTGTGAATTTGTCTGATTCTGAGTTGTTTTAAAATTTCAATACCATCCATTCCGGGAAGCATGATATCCAGAATAATCAGATCAAACAGCCGGGTGCTTGCTTTTTTAAATCCTGAACAGCCATCGGATTCAAGCTCAATTATCCAGGATTGATCGGTCAGATGAAGTTCAAGCAGACTGGCAAGATCATGGTTGTCTTCAATGACTAAAATTTTTTGCTGCATTGCCAGGGTCTCCGGAAAATAATGGTCAGTCAACTATGTACTCATTTTTACCATTGCAAGTCAAGCCATGGTTTGAGAACATGTTTGACACGATAATCAAGTAGCGTTATAGTAACATTTACCGGTCTTTCAAACGGTAGACGGACGGTAAAAGTGTGATGATAGACTGCTGAAACAATAAGGGAAAAATGAATCTTCAAGGTGATTTTGAAGGATTAACGCTTGCCAGTATTCTCCAGCTTCTGTGCAATGACCAGAAGACCGGGGTATTAACGGTTACCTGTGATGAGGAACAGTCCAGAGTGTTTTTTGAGCAGGGTACTATTGTCTATGCTTCTGCATCATTAAAGGAGGCAAGACTTGGATTCCTCATGCGCAACGACGGGGTTATCTCTGTTCAGCAACTTCAAAAATGTCTGGCACTTGCCAAACAGGAAAATCTTCATTTGGGTAAGATCCTTGTGGAAAAAGGATATATCTCTCTTGATACACTTAAAAAATATAATATCAGGCAGGTTGAAACAATTTTATATGACCTGCTGTTCTGGAAAAAAGGCCGGTTTGAATACAAAGATGCCACACTGAATTTAAAAGGCATGATTGTTACCCAGCTTAACCCCATGAAGTTGATTTTAGAAGCATCCCGTAGAATTGACGAACTCTCTGTGCTCAAACAGTTTATTCCCACGGATAAACTTGTTTTTCAAATGTCCGGCAAGGTGCACAGCAAAGAGGAAATCAAACTCAATGCCAATGAGTGGCGGATATTGTCTTTAATTGACGGAACCCGAACCGTCCGCCAGATTATTCATGAAAGCGGGTATGATGATTTTGCCGTGTATAAGATCTTTTTCAGTGTGATCTCTTCCGGGCTGATTGAGCAAAAAGAAGAGGTTGACCTGGAGGATGGCGGTGAAAAAGACAGCTATACTGCCATTTTGACAGTATTTTCAGACATCCTGTCTTCTATTAAAAAAAATATCACAGATGAACTGGGTGATCGCAGCTATTCTTTGTTTGAGGAGATAAAAGCCAGTCTGCCTTTAGAGTTTAATGATTTATTCATTGGCTATCATCCGGATAACCACAAGAATGCCAATCTCCAGGCCATCACCCTTGGTCTTGAACAGATGGAAATGCTTGAAAACCCCAAAGAGTTTCTGATCTCCGGATTTATTGAATACTGTGGCCTTGTATTGGAAAAAGTAGGCGAAATTCTGGGAAATCAGCCCTTGATTCTGATTTTAAATGATATCGATAAAGTGTTGGGGTATGTTAAAAAATATCAGGCCGGCTCCAGTGAAAAAAACAAGATCGTCAATGATATGAAAAACACAATTGACCGGATATCGTCTGAATTTAAGATCACAAAAAAGAAAAATACCAAAGGCGGATTTTTTTCTTTTTTCTCTTGAACGATAATAAATTAAGAATTGGCGACCTTTGCCCCGCCATAGGCCAAAAAGGAGAGGGCAGCGGTTCTGAACAATGCCCGAATCGTGTCCAGTATATCTGGTGGGATAATCTGATCAAAAATAATGACATAATCGGCAATAAACAATAAACAGGCCGTCACCAGGATCAGGTTGATAACCGATCCAACCTTGCCGCCGGCATATTTAATTCTGGCTTTGTTAAAAACGAAAATGATAATCAGATATATGACCAGGGTGAAAATCAGGATAATGGTTTGTGCTGTCATGGAACCCCCCATTTTTTTATATGAAAGAACTTGCCAAGCTTATAAATTCTTTCATGATTTGTTGTGGCCGGCCAGGGTAAAATACCAGGGTGGCCCATGGCCGTTATTGAAACGATTTATTGAGACTGTTTGTTGAGAAGACCTGTCAAAAAAATAAGGACATTGTCTGCCAGTTCGACAGCCTGAATCTTATTTTGTTTTATCACTCCAAGATAATAATTGCCAACAGGAAAAATTAAAAGATCTTTTTGACTTTTTCGGGAAAAAATCAAAAATTTCAGTCTGTTTTTCCCAATGGAAAAAGATTGTTTTCCGCAAAAGGAGATCATGGGGCCGATTTGCTGGTAATCTTTGATATTGTGGGCAATGACCTCCCCTTGCAGATCAACAAGAATATAATGATCAACCCCGGGAATTTTGGATATTTTTATAAGATCGACAAAAAATCCCATATCAGGCCTCTGAATTTATTTTGTTCAGATTTTCCCTGGTCAGCATCGTCTCAACGGACGCAGACACTGGAAAATGTCTGCATGATAAAATCAAAGCAAGGTCAGTGGTAACCATTTGCACAACAAGATTTCTGCCATCAATGACCAGAACCATGCGGGTGATGTCAGAATAGACAAAAGAGCAGATTTTATAATTTTTAACCAGACTTTTTCCTAAAAATTCAAGGTCATCGTGTTCCAGCACAGTCGGCATTTGACTTTTTACAACCCCTTTTTCTACATGGTATAAAAAAGATCCGACAATATCCGGAACAGATTGAATCATATTAAAATAATCATCTGTTTTGTCAACTCCTTTAATGGATTTACTGGGAACCGAATTCAGATATTCACAAAAAGAGCATCGAAACACAATTGTCTGTGTTGTGGGATCAGGTTGTTGCAAATTGTTTTTACGCCCGCAGTCTTCACAAAAAAGTATCATTTTATTTGTTTTTTAGATATCAGGAGGTGAATATTGCTTTGATTGTCCCAAAGAATCCCTTTGATTCTTTTTTATATGGTCCTAAAGCTTTTTTGTCCAGATCATCCTGGCTGGTGAGGTCTTCAAGGCTTCGGCTCAAGGAAAGGATAATGTCCAGCAGTCCGTTTTTTTGTTTGTCATCAGGCCACAGGTCTTTGAGATTAAAGCATTCTTTCTGAATGGATTGTAAAGACCATCGGTCTGCTTCCCACCCGGGTTTTACAAGAAAGGACTGAAGTGTTTTTAAATTTGCGTCATCAAAGACATCAGGACAAAAGCGTTGAGCATCTTTTCTGGTACCTGACACACCATCTGATGATTTATCTTCTAATAGTTCTGCTTGCTGGGCTGAATCAAGGGCCTCATCTTCATATTCAAAGGGAATAATTCCAGGATCTGTGGGTAATGTTTCAGATTCTGACGGTTGAAAATGCTCAGCTTGTGGTAAAGATATTTCCTGGGGTGACAGTTCCGGTTCTTCTAAGTTGAAGAATTCATCCAGGCGGTTGCCGATTTCCGGTATGGGATCTGTATCCAGTCGTTTGGGACAAAAACTCTGGATGCCCCGGGCCTGTAATTCGTCATCGCGATCCAGCATTTTAAGCGCATGCTCTTCGTTTCCATGAATATCCATCAAGTGGATGGCATCCAGCAGTTCATCAGCCGGCGTTTCTTTTGCATTGAAAAGATCATCCATAATGTTTCCGGCAGGAATGGTCGGTACTTTTTTCCCTGTCAGTGCCGGAGTAATATCTTCAAATTGATCAATGGATGTTGCAGTCAGAGTTTCCCGAACATCGGGCAATGCTGTGAATTCATAATTCTGATGCGCATCCTGTGCTAAAGAAGAGGTTACATGCGAAAGTGCCGGCATCATATCATCGTCTTCGACAACAGGGGGGGTAATCGAAATTTTTTTAGCCGATATTGTTTGTTTAAAGGCTTTAAACCGATGTATATCAGAGTTGAGAAGTTGCTTTTTTTTGTTTTGATCCATGCCAGGAGATTGGACGATTTGTTCAAAGCTGGAAACAAGTGCTTTTAACAATGATATGGTTTGTGTATGAACCTTTGCTTTTTGTGTTTTAATATATCGTACCGTACTCTGCATCATTTTTAAATATGTCGCTAAGACAGATTTGGATTTAAGTCTGGATAAAAAAGTGTTGGTCACCTGTTCAAGATTGTTGAGAGTGGCATCTGTTATTTCCCAGTCTATGGCCAGAAAAGCACTGCGCAATTCATTCATTTGTGCATCGGAAAAAACCGGACAGTTTGCAATTTTGTCTTTTAATGATTTAAAATCGGTGTGAGATTCTTGAAAAAAGAGTGTGACCTGCTGTTTATTCAGGTCTTTGATATGGGTCAGTTTTTGTGCGCGCTCTGCAATAGTGGTCAGCACTTTGAACGTATCAGGATGAGGATTTTCTGTGTTTGTTTGTAAATAAGAACCCAGAGACCGCATCATTTTGATGATTGAAATAAGTGCAGGGTGAGCAGGGTGTGTCTGTTCAATCTGTGACAGTGTTTTAAAGTATTGATCGAACAGCAGAACATTGGCATCTTTTTCCAAAGATAAAATAATTTGTTTGAGTGGGGTATTTAAGTTCAAAAAAGCCTCCTAAAAAACCTGCTCCTGAATGGATGCCAGGGTCATTGATATGATTTTTTTTAAAGTTGGGATAACATTTCCGCCTTTGATTGCACTGGCTTCAAAGGCAGGTGCACGCAACAGACTGTTCAGATCTTTTTGTAAAATTGTGGAGGGTAATATGGGGATTTGGGTTTGTTTGAGATCTGTTTTGTTGTACTGCATGACAAGCGGCATATCAAACAGATCAATATTGTATGTTTTAAGATTTTCATACAATTGATTCAAGGATTCAATATTCTTTTTGCGTTGCTCTTTTTGGACATCAGCAACAAAAACAATGCCGTCCACCCCTCGGAGAACCAGCTTTCGGGTGGCATTATATTTAACCTGACCAGGAACGGTGTACAATTGAATGGTAATGTCAAACCCTTTGATCTGTCCCACGTCAAAGGGTAGAAAATCAAAAAACAAGGTTCGGTCATCCTGGGTTTTCAGGCTGACCAGTTCTGTTTTTATCTGATCTCGATAGGTGGTATTGATATATTCCAGATTTGTGGTTTTTCCGCCACGGCCGGGGCCGTAATAAACAATTTTAATCTGGACTTCTTTGGTTTTTACATTAATGAGGGCCAAATCAACTCTCCTCAACTCAATAGACAGGGTAACAGGATCTTTTTATATGAAAGAACAGGCCAACACCCTGAATCCTTTTATGTTTTGTTGTGGGCAGGCCAGGGTAAAATACCAGGGCAGTCCATGGCCGTTAGTTTGACAAAACAATTATCCATTGGCCAATATGGTGTTGATCGTTTCAATGGTATCCGCCACTTTCAAGCGGACTACCCCCAGAGAAATATCTTTGTTGAACATGGTGATCAAAAGGGTTTCTTCATTGACTTTGGAAAAATGAATGCTCAATTTCTCACCTTTATGAAATAATAATGAAAAGTCTGATTCTCCTACCAGCTTGGCCATAGCATCCATGGCAGCAAAATTTCCGGCTGCCAGGGCTGCAAAGGCAAAGGCATCCAGATGGCTTTTGCCATTGTTATGTTTTGTTATGGTATTGCCGGCCATGTCGATAAAGATAACGTCATTGAGTCCTGCTGACATCAGGTTTTTCAAGATAACATCATCAATTGCATCCAGCTGATTTTTATTAAACATGGCAGAATGTTAGCGTAATTCAATCAATAGTGCAATAATATTAGCAGCTATTTTTTTTGATTAAGGTCAGTGACCCCAGCTTTGCCCGGGGTCACTGGCTTTTTCAAAAAAATAAATTACGGGTTGACAGGAATTTTCCAGATGTCTGTGGCATATTCTTTAATGGTCCTATCACTTGAGAATTTGCCCATATTGGCGACATTAAGAACCGCTTTTTCCTGCCATAGACGGGGGGTTTTAAATAAAAGACCAGCCTTATTCTGGCAGTCAATATAGGATTCCAAATCCAGAAGATGCAAATACGGATCAGACTGTAAATCCAGAAGATCGTTAATCAGTGAATGAAATAAAAATTTTTCACCTTCACTGAAATATCCGCTCTTGATCCGATCGATCACCATTTTAACGCCCGGGTTTTCATTTAGCACATCAAGCGGTGTCCGGTGTCGGTCTGATTTTATGGCCTGGACCTGTTTTGCATCCATACCAAAAATAAAAATATTATCAGCACCCACCTGTTCAAGGATTTCAATATTGGCGCCATCCAGTGTGCCCATGGTCAGGCTGCCGTTGAGAGCAAACTTCATATTTCCGGTACCGCTGGCCTCTGTACCGGCTGTTGAGATCTGTTCGGACAAGTCTGCTGCCGGAATAATTTTTTCTGCAAGTGATACGCTGTAATTGGGGATAAAAACCACTTTAAGCTGGCCGTCAATTCGTTTGTCTGTATTGATCACATCTGCTATTGAATGGATCATTTTAATGATCAGTTTGGCTTTTACATAATCGGGTGCAGCTTTGCCGGCAAAAATAAAGGTTCTGGGCGTAATCGAAGCGCCCGGGTCTGATAAAAGGGTGTTGTACAGATGGACGATATGCAAGACATTTAACAACTGACGTTTATATTCATGAATCCGTTTAACCTGGACATCAAACAGGGAGGCTGGATCGACATCAATATTGCAGGTTTGTTTTATAATTTTGGTCAGTTGTTTTTTATTGTTTGTCTTGGCCTGTAAAAATTGGTCTAAAAAATCAGGATTTTTAGCATGGGGAATCAGGTTTTTAAGTTGATCCAGATCAGTAATCCAGCCTTTTCCAATGGTGGCATTGATCAGTGCACAAAGAGATGGGTTGCATTTTAACAGCCAGCGCCTCTGAGTGATTCCATTGGTTTTGTTGTTGATTTTGCCGGGAAAAAAGTCATGAAAATATTTGAATAAATTGGATTTTAACAAATCTGTGTGCAGTTGGGCCACTCCATTGACCGAATGGCTGCAGACAACAGCCAGATGGGCCATACGTACTTTTTTGGGTTGGGATTCATCAATAATGGACATCTGTTTTATCCGGTCTGTATCACCAGGGTAGGAGGCCTCAATCTGGGCAAGGAATCTTGCATTGATTTCATAAATAATTTCAAGATGCCGGGGCAGCACAGTGCCGATCAGATCCACGGACCACGTTTCAAGTGCTTCGGGCAATAAGGTGTGATTTGTATATGCAAAGGTTTTACAGCAGATACCAAATGCCTGATCCCAGCCAACCCGATATATATCCATCAGTAAACGCATTAATTCCGGAATGGCAATGGCAGGATGGGTATCATTTAATTGGATGGCCACCTCATCGGGCATACGGTCAAAATCTGTATTTTTTTTGGTAAATCGCCGAAGAATATCCATGAGTGTGGCAGCAACAAAAAAGTACTGCTGCTTGAATCTGAGCTCCTGGCCCTGGGCCCCGGTATTGGAAGGATAAAGCAGTTTGGTAATGGTTTCGGATTTGACCTTGCTTTCCACCGCGCCAATATAATCGCCACGGTTAAAAAAGGACAGATCCAGTTCCCGTGAGGCCTTGGCCCGCCACAATCGCATATTGAGCACATTATTGTTCTGGTAACCGGGAACAAGGACATCGCATGGAATGGCCAGGACGGTCTGGGTATCTTCCCAGGAGGAAACAAAAGTGCCGTCTGTATCAGTGTATGACTTGACTTTTCCATAAAAATTAACCGGATATAAGGGCTGTGTCCTTTCAATTTCCCAGGGTGAGCCGAATCGCAGCCAGTTGTCAGGGCTTTCCACCTGAAATCCGTCAATAATCTGCTGATAGAAAAGGCCGTAATCATAGTTGATGCCATACCCATAGGCAGGAATATTCAAGGTGGCCATGGAATCCATAAAACAGGCGGCAAGACGTCCAAGGCCTCCATTGCCTAAAGCAGCGTCTTCTTCTTCTTCCCTGATTTCTTCAAGGTCATAGCCCATTTGCTGTAAAACAGGCTGAATCTGTTCAAAAAGACCCAGGTTAATCAAGCTGTTACCAAGGGAACGGCCAATGAGAAATTCAAGTGAAAGATAATAAATTCTTTTTTTCTTGTCCTTATAATTGGTTTTCTGGGAACTGATCCATTTTCGAACCATTTGTTCCCGAACAATATAGGCAATTGCTCGAAATAGATCTGATGACGAGGCCATTTCAGGGTCTCTTGCCTGGAAACTTAAAATATAGTCGCAAATGGTTTGTCGAAACTGCTGATCTGTTAAAAATGGTGATTGTGTTGAATAGGCTTTTTTATCCATGATCTACCTTTTTTAAGCGATTGAAATCAGATGAAATAAACTTTGATTTTAACAAAATACATTACAATGGCACCCCAGGTCAATGGCTTTTTATTCTGATCTGTACCCCGAAATATCCGGGATAGGGAAAAAATCCGGTTATGCCCAAAAGTTTTTACATCATATAATGCCTGATCAGCATTTATATATGACCAAACCCTTTAAGAATAGCAAAAAATCTTGACAGTTTTTTCAAAGGATGTTAAAAGTCGCCTTGTTTGAATTCTATCTCGGGGCGTAGCGCAGCCTGGTAGCGCACTTGTCTGGGGGACAAGTGGTCGCGTGTTCAAATCACGCCGTCCCGACCATTGATAATAAAGGCTTTCAGGATTTTCTTGAAGGTCTTTTTTTTATGGAAAATCTCAAAAGGTTAAACAGATGGATGATCAAGTAGTCCTTGTGGATACAAACGACAATGAATGCGGCACCATGGGAAAGCATGATGCCCACCTGAAAGGCAAACTGCACCGGGCGTTTTCCATTGTTATTGTGAATAAAAAAAAATATCAGATGCTCCTTCAGAAAAGAGCTTTGGGTAAATACCACTCACCCGGATTATGGACCAATGCGTGTTGCAGCCATCCAATGCCGGGAGAAGATTTACTGGTTGCTGCCAAAAGACGTCTGGCAGAAGAAATGGGTTTTGTGTGTGAGTTAAACAAAATATTTGATTTTATTTACAAAGTAAAACTTGAGTCTCCTTATACAGAATATGAATATGACCATGTTTTTTTAGGAGAATATGCCCATGATCCTGATCCAGACCCATATGAAGCGGCTGACTGGAAGTGGATGGATATTGCGGTTTTGTCTGAACAGATAAAACACGACAGTCAACGTTATACGTTTTGGTTTAAGTTGATCATTGAAAAGATGATACAAAATTCAATTATTTAATCTGTCTTAAAAAATTGAAGGCAGCTTTACTGATTTCAACGGCATTGTGGCTGTGACGGCTGAGTTCTATGTTCACCTGGCCTGTGTAGGCAATTTGATTGAGTGCAAAAAAAATACGGTTAAAGTCCATATCACCCTGACCAAAAAATAAATGCTCATGATGATTTTTTTTCATGTCTTCTAAATGGATATTAATGATATCGGTTTTATACGCATGAATGGTATCAATCACATCGACTTCAGAGATCAGGGCATGGCCCAGATCCAGGGTTAATTTAAAACACGGATGGTTGACCTGTTGTTTTAAAAACCGGTATTGGGTCATGTTTTCTACAAACATGCCGGGTTCAGGCTCAAATGCGATAACAATATTGTGTTGCCGGGCTTTGCACGCAAGGTGTCTGCAGGCAGATATCAACCATTCCCAGACCTGATCATCTTCAACACCCATGGGTTTTTTTCCTGACCAGATGGAAACACAATCTGATCCGAGGCTGGCTGCGATATCCATACAGTTTTCAATAAATTGGATTCGGATCTGTCTTTTTTCCAGGGTGTTGGAAATCAAGGTGGGTTCGTGCTTTTGATATGGATCCAGTAAAAATCGGGCCCCGGTTTCCAGTATCGAAGATAATCGATACTGGTCCAGTTGAGTTTTTACCTGTTCAATCTGGGATTCAAGGTTTTTGTCTCCGGGATTAAGGCTGTGGTGGTCAATGGTGATCGCAATGCTCTGGTATCCTGAGGAACCGATAACATCAATGGCTGAGATCAGAGAATGATTGGTAAAACCATTGGTGTTGTATCCCAATTTAAACATGAACAGAATCCATAAGCTGCTTGAGCAATGGCGCTACCTGGATCATGTCCATTGTCTCCGGCAAAGAAATGGTGCCTGCTTTTTGTCCGCTGAGCATGATAACAGCCATGCCCTCGCCGTTTTGGGCAGGGGCACCGTGGGAGCCTTTGATCAGTTCCGGGGTCTGGGGGATCTTAAATGTCTGCATATCCATGAATAGTTCTAACGGATCATATCCAGGTTTTCGATGAATATCGATATTGAATGCAAAATCCGGTGCTTTTTGGGGATCGGTCCACCAATAATAGGCAAACCATTTATCAGGATCACAGACAGCCACCAGATCGCCGGATCGTTCATGATCAATCTTCATTGATTGCTTTTCCTCCAACCCCAGCACATGATTTACCCCATCAATTTGTTTAATCAGGTTTTTCAGTGAATCAATCTGTGTTTTATCCTGAACATAGATATGGGCGATCTGATGGTCAACCATGGCAAAGGCAAGGCTTTGTTCAAAATCCAGGTATTCTCGGCCCTCAATTTCGCGAACACTCAGAAAATTATGGTCTCTTAAGGTCTGGTTTAATAAAATACATTTATTTACATTGGAAATTGAATATTCACTGAAAAAACACAAGGTAGTCTGATCATATATTCCCTGTGTCTTGAGTGTTTGAATAAAATTGGCCATGAGCGAGTCAAGGATTTCTAAATCTTTTATGACTTCAGGGCTGTCTGGCCCGAATTTCTGGCATGAATAATCCAGGTGGGGGATATAGGTGATCATAAAATCCGGTTGATGGTCTCTCACCAGACAGGCGGCGGCTTCCATGATCCAGTCAGATGCTTTGGACGATGCAAACGGCCCCCAGTAATCCATAAGGTTGAATGGCCTGCCGATTTTTTGGGATATCGTTTCATACAGGCCAACAGGTTTGGAATAGCACCACTGTATCAATCCTTTATCTGTGTGCAAGGGTTTGGGTGTGATAATAAAATCTGCTTTCCCGTAAAGGGTATTCTGGCAAAAAAGGGTTGCTGTTTTAAATTCCGGGCGATCCTTTTTTAACTGCTCCCATACCGGAGTTGCCTGGACAAGAGACCGGTACTGGTCCCAGAAACTGATCTCAAATCGGTCTTTGTAATAAAATCCGTTGGCAATAATGCCATGTTCATTCGGATACGTTCCAGTGGACAAGGTGGCTTGTCCGGGGAGGGTTAAGCAGGGAAACACAGGTTGCATAGCAGCTTTTTGCCCGGTTTGAATTAATTTGGAAAAACAAGGCATCTGGATCAGTTCGTCCAGCAGGGCCGGGCAGAGGCCTACAAGATTAAAGCAGAACATGGGGTTGGACATGCGCACTCCTTAGATATCGGACAATGGGTTTAAGTGACCCGAAACAATCGGACGGATAATAAAGCCGGAAGATACAGCAATAAAATGGCAGATGCCTGATATAGCGGGGCAACCCCGGCAGCCAGTACAGTATTTAAAACAATGATGGAAAGCAATAATTTTTTCATGGTTATTTGAAAGTCTTTGGGCTGGTGGTGTTCAAGAAGAAGCATGATTTTAAAAGACAAAAACATCGCCAGTCCCATGGCGAGCAGCACCCCGGTAAATAAATTGAAAATATCGTTTAAATAAAAAAAATAATAGATTAAACCAGTGCTGCCCACACAAAGGGCTGCCAGGCTGATCGTTTTTGTGGCTTTGCCGCCAGTGGCTTCCTTCTGGCTTAACACAGTGACCCCGAAGATGTAAACGCCCGTGATCAGCGGAACCAGTGTCCAGCCTGGAAATAAAAGGACTGACAGGCCCATCAGCAGATTGAAGTACCGGCAGGAGGCCATGAACAAAGGGCCGATAATGGGGTGGTGTTTTAATCCTCCATTATAACAGAGTATGGCAAAAACCAGAGCAAGGCTGATGCAAAACGGCCTGAACCCGGCAGCCAGGGCAAATCCAGTGCCGGCAACCAGCAGAAGGATACCCAGACTTAAGGCAAACGGCCGTGAGACCCGGTTCGATGGAATGGGACGTTCCGGGCGTTCTTCAAGATCAATCAGATAATCAAAATAGTCATTTAACGCCATGCCTGCGGAAAACAGGCAGGATGTGGACAAAATTATGAATAAAAAAGGGATGATCTGGTCCATATTGGCGCGGGTGATCAAAAAAGCGGCCAGGATATCTGCATGGGCGGTAAACATGCCGGGAAAACGGATCAGTTCCAGTATGGTTTTGAATCGGTCAAGCATAATGGCACTGGTCTTTTATGTATGCTCTGGCATCGGCTGCCGCCTGGTCTGGATCATCAAGAAACGGATACAGTTCCACTGTGATATATCCGTCATACCCGGTTTTCCGGATAGTGTTAAGAACAGACGCAATATCAATACCGCCCTGGCCCGGGAGGATATGT
>JBDRPM010000015.1:0-2249 GCA_043827005.1 Pseudomonadota bacterium
GACCGAAAACCCGTGTTTGGATGAAAACTTGTCCATATGCAAGGCGCAAGCAAAGCTGAAACCGGAGTGTACTGTAGTACATGAGGATTTCAGCTTTGCGCAGCAACGCAGCAGATGGATGAGTTTTCGTTCAAACACTAACTAAAAGCAAGTTCTTATCCCTATCCCTATCCCTCGGCCCTTTGGCGTGATCCGGTATTTCTGTGTCGGGCTTTTAGGAGAATCCGGCTGGGTCATTTCAATCAAATTCAAAGCAAGTGCCGGTTCAAGATACATCCGGGAAAAATTTACCCGATCCTTTAATTGTAGGGCCTGCATAAGCTGTGATCGGCTCATTTCACCTTCTATGTTTTCCAGTAACCCGATTACTTGCTGGGTTACTTGCTGGGTTACTTGCTGGGATTCTTGTTCGGTTGACTTATTTATCCCAATATGCACCTGTTCTGCCAGATATACAACAAACCTCACCCTCATTCCCAATTCTGCAATCTGAGGTTCCGGCAACCCCAATTCTTCAGCCTGTTTAAACATTCGAGGCACACCGGTGCCCCATTGTTCAATCAGATTCATCTCCCGGAAGAAGCGGGCAATGACCGGGTTTCTGATTCTCGATATCCCTTGTTTCATATCTTTAATGGTCATGCCCGGCAGGAGGATGCCCGGATTTTCAATTTCAATGCGGTCATCAAAAAAAGCAATCCGTATGGGCGCCCCCCGTTGTGAGTAGTCTGCGTGAACCAGGGCATTGATGACGGCTTCCCGCAGAATACCCAAAGGAATACTCCAGACATCTTTTCGCCGGACCTCTGAAAAATCTGCCCCGCGCATGGCATGTTTTTTCAAAAACAGCATGATACTGTCCACGGCCAGGGGCAGGTGATCGTAAATTTCAATGTGGTCAAAAATATCTGATTTATCTGTTCCGGTAAACCGGCCGCACTGAACCCAGACATCAGGAAAGGACAGGCTTCGTTCCCGGCCGAACAGAATGACGGCCCCTTTTGAAGGAACCAGCCTGCCCTGGTGGGGGACAATCAATTTGAGCGTCCGCAGTTCTGTATCCCCTACAACATATTTTTCACGGACACTCTGGGCAATGGCTTTGGTATCAATATCATCAACGGAAAGCTCAGGCATAGGCATCTCATCAAAAGCGACTCCCTCCACAGACCGGCGAAGCTCGGCAATCAACTCACGGTCCGCCTGGCGGTTGGTTGACCCCAGCCGCACATAGACACCGTTTTCTGAGCCTTCTGACCTCAAAAAATGAGGCCGGGAACCGGAAAGAAAAACTTCGGCAATCAAAAGGGTTTTGTCCTCAATGGTGATCATTTCAATGTTCGGCACCAGGCGGGGCACAATGGAATCGGCAATCATACTGCACAACCGTTCCTCCTGTGACAATGGATCTTCGACCCCCAGAATCTGCCGGTCATCACTGACACCGATAATCAGCCGTCCCCCGGCAGTATTGGCAAATGCTGTCAAAGCTTTCATCATTGATTTGGGTGAAGATAAATCCTTTTTGAATTCAATGGTTTTGCCTTCAGGCTGTTCCAGAATCTGATGATAGAAGTTGTTCAAGGGGTATTGCCTCCTTTTAGCGTTTAAGGAACTGGAGCTTGCTTTTTGTTGACCAACCCATAAACAATCCTCCCAAAATCAAAATATTACCGCCAACCTGATACAGGTACAACATGTTGTACCTGTATCAGGTCTAAGCGAGTTAAGGCAAGAAAAAAATTCAAGTGTTGAAACAACTTTGGAAAAGGTATTTGAAAATTTTTAAAAGGTCGAATTTTGGCTGATTTTGAGGATAGCTCACCGTCAATCCCGTAACTCAATTTGAAAAAAAAATCAGTTCCAGTAGTCAACAGCCGGAATCTGGGAGTCTGGCACGAAGTGAAGCTTTAGCGCTATAGTCGTAAACCAATTCAGGAATATGTGAGGGTTCAGGTTCTGGTGGGTCATGGTTGCGGGTATCCCAAAGATCCAAGTGTCTGATTCTTTTTTTGGCGAACCACAGGGTATAGATAGGACTTGCTTTTTGGTAACCAAACCATAAAAATCCTCCAACATCCGGATTGTGGGTACTTCAATGATTAAATGAGCATGCCCTGGGTTTCAATAAATTTTATGATGTCATCACATCCCTGGCCGGTTTTAAGATTGGAGAAAATAAAGGGTTTTTCTTTTCTCATTTTTAAGGTGTCGTTTTCCATTACCGCCAAAGACGCACCTACCAATGG
>JBDRPM010000016.1:0-21309 GCA_043827005.1 Pseudomonadota bacterium
GACCGAAAACCCGTGTTTGGATGAAAACTTGTCCATATGCAAGGCGCAAGCAAAGCTGAAACCGGAGTGTACTGTAGTACATGAGGATTTCAGCTTTGCGCAGCAACGCAGCAGATGGATGAGTTTTCGTTCAAACACTAAATAGACACGCCACAGTGTCATACGTCCATTCTTAAAAATCAAGCCCTAATATGGAAGGGAGGACGCAGTCAATCTTTTTTGAGTGCTCATAGAGTTCATCATTGGGCTCTTTGATGGTTTTTTCCTGGAGCGTCAGTTTTATTTCAATTTCCTGTAAACGGGCTTCATCCATTTTATTGTTTCCTTCTAAGGCTTTTGTGCAAGCCAGATGGTATGTGTGCCGCCTTTACCGGTTTTTTTGGCCCGGTGCTGATGTCCAGGCGATCATTGATTTTTCGGGTGAGTCCTTCCGGGCGGTTGTCCACATCCAGAAAGAGGGAATCATAACCAATTTTACAGACCATATTAAACAACTTTCTTACATGCGGTTGTCCTGGGTTAAAGCTGTTTTAAACCTTGACACAATCACCAAAAAAGACTATTTTGCCATGGATTAATTGACCGTGGAGAGGTGACCGAGTGGCTGAAGGTGCACGCCTGGAAAGCGTGTGTATCCTAACCGGGTACCGGGGGTTCGAATCCCCCCCTCTCCGCCATCAGACAAAGCCAAAAAGTTTTGTCAATGACCAAACCAATGATCAGCATTCGATCATACCGGGGACTATGTCATATCAAGTATTAGCACTTAAATATCGGCCCCAGACATTTGATGATGTCGTGGGTCAGCCACATGTTACCACCACTTTGACCAATTCAATCCGTTCCAACCGTGTCGCCCATGCCCTTTTGTTTACCGGTCCAAGGGGCACCGGCAAAACCACCATTGCCAGAATCCTGGCCAAAGCAATGAACTGCCAGAACGGCCCCACACCTGTCCCCTGTAACCAGTGCAAAATATGCACCGATATTATTGACGGTCATTGTTCAGATGTCTTTGAAATTGATGGCGCTTCCAACAACAGTGTGGATCAGATCAGGGACTTAAGAGAAAACGTCACCTACATGCCAGGTTCGGCTAAATATAAAATTTATATTATTGATGAAGTCCATATGCTGTCCACGGCTGCATTCAATGCCCTGTTAAAAACCCTTGAAGAGCCGCCGGATCATGTGATGTTCATTTTGGCCACCACTGAAGTTCACAAGATTCCAGCCACCATTTTGTCCCGATGCCAGCGGCATGACCTGGGAAGAATCAGTTTGTCCATGATTTCAAGTCATCTCAAACAACTTTGCGATCAGGAAGGCTATCAAATCGATCAGACAAGCCTTGATTTGATTGCCCAGCAGGCAGACGGCTCCATCAGAGACAGCCTAAGCCTTCTGGACAGAATCCTGTCCACTTCAAATGGCCCTGATATTGAACACAAAATTGTTCTGGACAGCCTGGGCATCATCGACACTCAAATCATGCATGATATGGCAATGGCTGTGTTTGATAACAATGGTAAAAAGATCATTCAGTTAATTGAACAGATCAATAATTCCGGCATGGATCTTAAAAAATATTATTCAGACCTGATCGTTTACTTTCGAAACTTGAATGTGATCAAACTCTGCGGAAAACAAAGCTTAACCGTCAACCTTTCAGACTCTGAAAAAGACCGGCTGTCCCAAATGGTTTCTAACTTATCAGCCCCGCATATCAATGCTGTTTTACAGGCATTGCTAAACGATGAGTCCCTGGTGAAATATTCCTCAAATACCAGGATCGCTATTGAAATGATCCTGTTAAAACTGATTCAGATCCATCCGGGCAAACAAATTGATCAGATCATTGAAAAGCTGGATCTTCTGGCCAAACAGATTTTATCAGCAGATAACGCCACCGCTCAGACTTTCAAACACTCTCCCGAAGGCCTGACCGATAACGCACCAGCAGCATCAGCAATAAACAGCACGCCAGAGCCGAACCTGACACAGATTCAAGAAACCATCAGAAAACCTGAAATATTGACCAGCGCCGGCCCGTCTGTCGAACAGACAACAACTCTTGATGATAAAAACTGGCAGGGATTTTTAGCAAAAATCGAATCCACGCTTCCTTTTATGTTTGCGCTGCTGTCCAAAGGCCGTGTCATTGAAACCCCACCGGATCAGATCCTGGTTGAACTGGAAAACTGTTCCTCGTTTGATGAAAAACGACTTCAAGCCAAAAACAAAGAGCTGGAAACAATCTGCAACAGTTTTTTAAACAAACACCTGACCATCAGGATTGTTTCTCAAAATGATGGTAAAATCCAAAATCAACAAATAAAAGATGAAATAAAAGCCAGACAAGCTGCAGTCAACCACCCGCTTGTGGTTGAAGCCCAGAAATTGTTTAATGGTGAAATAATCAATCCGTAAAACAGGAGCAACCCATGATGAAAAATATGAATACCATGATGAAACAAGCCCAGCAACTTCAAAAGAAAATGTTAAAAACCCAGGCTGAACTGGCCCTGAAAACAGTTGAAGCCTCTGCCGGCGGCGGCATGATAAAAGTGGTTGCTAACGGCGGACAAAAAATCGAATCCATTGTTTTTGAAAAAGAAGTGGTTGATCCGGAAGAGATAGAAATGCTTCAGGATCTTGTTCTGGCAGCTGTCAATGATGCCTTGAACAAAGCTCAGGAAATGGTCTCGTCAGAAATGAGCAAACTCACCGGGGGCTTTAATATCCCCGGGATGTGATGCACATGAAATATTACCCAGACCCTATTTTAAAATTAATCCACAGCCTGTCAAAACTGCCGGGTATCGGAAAAAGAACCGCAGAACGGTTATCGCTGCATATTCTTCACGCCCCGAGCCAGGAAGCGGCTGCTCTTGCTGCAGACATTATTAATTTAAAAACCAGTGTTCAGTTGTGTTCAACCTGCTTTGCCTTGAGTGACAAAGATAAATGCAGAATCTGTTCTGATCCGCTGCGGGACCCATCCATCATCTGTGTGGTGGAAAACCCCACTGATATGGCTGCCATTGAAAAATCCAACGCCTATGCCGGCACTTACCATATTCTGGGCGGAACTTTGTCGCCCATTGACGGGATCGGTCCCAAAGATATCCGTCTCAAAGAACTGTTCAAACGCACCAGGCACTCTAAAATCAATGAAATCATTCTGGCCACCAAAACCAATGTCGAAGGAGAAGCCACAGCTTCTTATATTATCGAACGGCTGAGTTCAGAAAATATTAAAATCACACGGATTGCCTCAGGGATTCCCATGGGAGGCGATCTGCAATATATTGATCAATTGACCATGCAAAAAGCAATGGAAAAAAGATATGGCTGCTAAAAGTCGGACAGCGGATGATATTTTTGTCTGTCAACAATGCGGGGACTGCTGCAAAGGATTCGGCGGTACCTATGTCACATTGGAAGATATTGAAAAAATCAGTACGTTTATAAATTGCAATCCAGACCAATTCACACAAAAATATTGTGACCCGTCCGGGTCAAAATTTGTTCTGACACAGAAAAAAGACGGGTATTGTATCTTTTTTGACAGCAACCAACAGTGCACCATTCACCCTGTCAAACCGTATATGTGCAGGGCATGGCCTTTTATTGCGACAATCATCAATTATCCGGAAAACTGGGATATCATGTCCAATTCATGTCCGGGAATGAAAAAAGATATCCCTTATAAAGATCTAAAGCAAATTGTCAGAATTGAACAGGACAGTTTGAACAGGTCCCAGGGCAGGCCCCCATTTAATAAAAAATAAACCCTGACCCATTTGGTCATGCCTTAAGGGCCCACTCAAAATTAAATCACATTTCAGGCATTTGACGTAAAAACTTAACACCCATACCATTGTGTCTGGACCAGACAATCTTGCCCACAAGTTTGAACATTTTTTTACTGGCCGGCAGCTGAAACCGCATGGTAATGGTATCTCCCAGTCCAAAGGCCCGATTGGTTTCAATAAACATGCCGCATCGACCAATATCTTTGATCAAATAATTATCTGACAAAAAATGGTCTTCATGATCCACTGAGACAACCCATGGGTTTTTAAGCCGGGTCCGGGCATATTTTCTCGTCCCGCTGTAACCGTTTGAATCCAGTCGTTCCAATAAATCCAATTGCTGGTCCAAAGGCATTTCAAGAATAATATTCATCAACCGGGAAGTCACGTCGATATCATCAAATCCGCTGCTGTCTATCTGTTTTGCTTCCATTTGTTTTTCCATACTGATCATTTGTTTTTTGCTCCCATATCAGCAAACTGCCTTGCTATACTGTCACGTTCATAAACAATTTCAACCCGCCGGTTCAATGCCCTTCCTTTTGTAGTATCATTGGTTGCCACAGGATGATACTGGGCATACCCTTCTGCGGAAATATATTGGGGCGGGACCCCGTTACTCACCAAAAGACGAACCACAGTGGATGCTCTTGCACTTGAAAGCTCCCAGTTGGAAGGATACAAGCTTGAAGAAATCGGTTCGCTGTCCGTGTGCCCCTTAATCTTGACATGGTATGCCAGTTTTGACAGTACCGCTGCCACTTTTTTTAGAATATCATGCCCTTTATCAGAAAGTCTGGTTCCCCCCTGGGCAAATAATAACAGGTCTGACATGGTGATGACCACACCTTCTTCTGTCTTGGTCACACTTACCTCGCCACCCAGCTTATTGAACAGAACCAGCTCTCTGACTTCACTGACAATTTCTTCCATCTCTTTTTCAATCATCCCGCCAAGCTCATCAATGGCCTGGTTTTCCGAAGGTTCTTCAGAGGGAACTGCATGCATGGTCAATCCTTCCCGGGTACCGGATTCAGGCACAGCCTGGGCGCCCAGAGCACTCCTTAAGGATTTGACCAGTTCTTTATAGGTTTCCTGCTGAGTGGTACTCATGGCAAACAATAAAACAAAGAAACACATCAAAAGGGTAACCAGATCAGAAAACGTGCACATCCATTCCGGTGCCCCGGCTTTCTGCTTTTTCCCCTCTTCGGGCGGGGCTGCAAGGCTTACCTCTTTTTCTTCAACTGCGCCGTCATCTGCCATGGTCTATTCTCTTTTATTCTTTTTTATCACCGCCGGATTTACCGCCTGTACCCAGATAGATGTTGAGTTTATCTTCCATCAGTTTTGGATGTTCGCCTTCACGAATGGAAATAATCCCTTCAAAAATAATATTCATATTGGTAATTTCTTCTTCATTCCTTCCGGAAAGTTTGTCTGACATGGGAATAAAAAACAGGTTGGCCATGATGGCGCCATAAAACGTAGTGATCATGGCCACAGCCATTTTAGGTCCAATGGAAGATGGATCATCAAGGTTTGCAAGCATTTGAACAAGACCGATCAGTGTTCCGATCATTCCAAAGGCAGGTGCATACGATCCCATGCTTGAAAAAATATTCGCACCTGTATCCAGATTTTTTTTGGTCAGCGACATCTTTTTTTGCATGATGGCTGCAATGTCTGCTGTTTTTACCCCATCCACCGTCATTTGAAGGGCCTGGGCAAGATAGGGATCACTGGTATTCTGGATATCCCCTTCAATGGAAAGAAGCCCCCCTTTTCGGGCTTTATTGGAAATTTCAACCAGGTTACTGATAATCTCTTCAGCCGGCTGAAGTTTGAATATAAAAATTTTCATCGTGAATTTGATCACGCCTAAAAAATCTGCAAGAGGATAGCCGACCATTGTAGAAGCAAGGGTTCCGCCCACAACGATCAGAATTGAAGGGATATTGACAAACATCATGATACTGCCACCCAGCAGGATGGTTCCCAGAATAAATCCCATTCCTGAGACAACGCCGATTACCGAAGCTATATCCATTTTCTAAACCCTTATATAAACAGTTTCATCAACAGGATATTCCCTGTTATAATTTTTGATCTTATCAATAGCATCATGGGTAAGTAAAGTATTAACAGAAAAAAGTTTGGTTCCGGTATGGGTAAAAAGAGCAGTTCCCAGTGCCATACCGGGTTCAAGCTGATGAATCCCAACCCCTTTGACCCGGTAAGAATCCGATCCCATATGAAGAACTGCATATTTTTCAAGCCAGGCAACAATGTTGGGATCAAGCCGGGTGCCTGCAAACCCTTCCAGTTTTTCTAAAAAAATCTCAAGACTGGTCACATCGTCCTGATCCTTTAAGGTATCAAACACATCCGCTCCTGCTAAAATTCTTGATAACAGCGGAATATATCTTCTTTTCAAGCCGTCTGGCCTGCCTGATCCATCTGAATTTTCATTCATGCTTTGAATAATTTGCGCACATCCATTAAATTCAGAACAGTTTAAAAAAAACTGAGCCCCTTTCACCGGATACTGCGCAAACAGGTCTTTTTCATAATCTGACAACTGATCTTTTGCTTTGTTCAATGTAACTTCGGGAACCAAAAGAAGGCCAACCTCGTGTAACATGGCAGCTTTTTTGAGGTCTTCCACTCTTTTTTCGTCAAATTTAAGCTGTTTTGCAATAAAACAAGCGACATGGGACACCCGCTCCCCATGCCCCCTGTTTTTTTCAACCCGCGCTTCAATCAGACGGGAAAGAATATCAAAAAAACCCTCCACATTGGTTAAAAGGCGATCTTTAATGTCTCGCTTTTCTTTTTTCAGGCGGTTGCGCTCAATTGTCATCTGGTTGACTTGTTTTAAGGCATTGTTCAAGGTTTCCCGCTCTTCAAAAAGTGTGGTTTTGACCTTCTTGAGTTCTGTTTTAAACTGATCCAGATATGTAAAGCTTTTTTCCAGTTTCATGGTCTGAACAACAAGCGTTTGCTCAAGATATTTGACCTTCTGAAAAATCTTATATTCTTCTTTCACCTCCCCGGATAAAACCGGAGACATCAAAAACCGGTCCAGCCCCTGCTGCATAAAGGACAGCCGTTCATCAGAATCCGGCAACTGATGAACAACCAGAAAAATGGCCGGTTTAAACTTGAATTCAAGTGCATCCAGGTTTGCTATATTTTTTTTTGTCTGTAACGCATCGGTTTTATCACACTCAATCACAATCAGATCCGGTGGTGCCTGTGTTGCCATATCTGTTGCTGACAAAGGGTCATCGCAGTGTTTTAAAGCAAATCCACTGGATTTGGAAAACTGATGCAAATCTTCCCGGGCCGGCCCGTCAGATATATACAGCAAATAAATCAATTCTTTATCCATGTCTTTATCCATGGCATTCCAGGATATCCAACCAATTGATCTGAAAGGGTATATCGGCATTTAGATGAAAAAATGAGCAAATCTTTCGAATACTTTCATGCTTTGTTGTGCCCGGCAGGGCGTGGCCGCTATTCAGAATAACCATTCATCCACCATTCATCCCATGATGTGTCCATTATGCTTTGGGCCATTTTTTTGCCCATACTGGTTTTCAGTCTTTCCATAACAACCGGCAGCCATTTTTCAGGACCCTTTGCGCCAATGTCCGATTGTTTTTTTAACTCAAGAATAAATGAAATCTGGTCTGCGTCATTAACCAGCATGGCTTCTTTTGTCCGGCCCTGATTAAATTCTTCAATCAAATTTTTTATATCCTTACCAAAAGAAATATGCTTTATCAAATGGGAAATGGCTTTTGACTCATCCGGATTTGAATATTTTTTTTCAACATAATTTAAATCACCGGTTCTGGCCTCGGCAAGGTCATGTACCAAAGCCATTGTCACCAATCGTTCAATGTTGAGCGTTTCATCCATTTTTGCCATGACAAAACAGATCAAAGCCGTCATAAAACTGTGTTCTGCTATGCTTTCTTTACCTGATCCCAGGAATGCATATCCTGAACGATTGATATCTTTTAAAATCCGGGCTTCAAACAATAGGTTTGCTATCTGTTTCATATGGCTCCCAATTCTGGTGATAAAAAGAATGCAGATCACATTAAATGTCGTTTCATCCAAATCAAATCAAATGAACATGTAACAATTCTTGACATTTTATAGAACAGGAGTGTAAATAAAGTCAAGAATTCAAGATTAACCCCGCACAACCTGGGAGGAAATATGCAAAACCAGAACACCTGCAGGCGACTATTGATTGCACTTGTTATAACCCTTTTAGGGGTAGCCTTGAGTTCAAACGGGTTTGCCAAAAATGAAATCGAATTTATCCCCGGAGAAGATTCCGGATTCTTTTATGTGATTGAAAAAGGGGATACCTTATGGGATCTGTCTCAAAAGTTTTATAATTCCCAATGGGACTGGCCTGCATTATGGGAAATGAATTCGGATATCAAGAATCCCCACTGGATTTATCCGGGCAGAAAAATTCGAATCTTTTTCAAAGAACCCGGCAAACTTAAACCCATCATCGTCACGGTTACCAAAACTGAAAAACAACCTGAAAAAATCAAACCATCCTTTTCCTTCTCACAGATGGACCATCTCAGCTTTGTTAAAAAAACAGCCGCTCCCGCCCAGGGCAGTATCATCAGAGAAAAAGACGGTAACCTGATCATCTCGACCAATGATACCATTTACATCAAACCATCGGGGTTTGGCACATTGATTCCGGGTAAAACCTATCATGTTTATTCAACCTTTGATCTGGAAGAAAAAATCAACAACCAGACCTTTACCGGCGTAAAGCACCTGATTAAGGCTGATATCAAAATTCTTGAACATAAAGTCAATTACGTTTCCGCCATCGTTACCAAAACCTTCCGGGCGGTTGCCAATAACGATCTGGTTATGGAATATTATAACCGGGATGAAGTGTTGACGGTTGAAGAAAATCCAGCCCCTGTTGATGCCAGAATCATCTGCTCTGAAGATAATGATCTCATGATCAATGATTATCGCATCGCCTTTATCAACACAGGCAAGGATACAGTAAAACCAGGCCAGATCTATACGGTCATGCGAAAAAATGAGACCAAGGATTATACCCTGTGGAAGCCAAAAAAAAATGAGGCCATCCCTCTGGAAAACCTTAAATCCGGCAAATTAATTGTATTGCACACAGAAGACATTGCTGCCACGGTCATGATTTTATCTTCAGATTATGCCATTCATCCGGACGACATGGTTAATTAGCAGCTATCCTAAAACTGATCCCAGGTGACCCGCAGGATCTCCTGATAGGTTGTAATGCCTTGAAGCATTTTTTGAATGCCGTTCTGACGCAGGAGCACAAGCCCTTCTTCCATGGCCTTTTTTCTCATGGCATCCAGGCCGGTTTCAGCGCTGGTCAATTTTTTGAGACTTTCTGAATACGGCATTACTTCATATATCCCGGTCCGTCCCTTATATCCGGTATTGCGACACTCCTGGCATCCTTTGCCGTGCTTGAGTCTGACCACCCCTTTGGTGTGTATCTCCAGCCCGAGTTCAGCCAGTTCTGCAGACTGAATCTCAAATTCCTGGGCACAGTTCAGACAGATTTTTCGAACCAGGCGCTGGGCAACAATTCCATTCAAAGATGAATGAATCAGATAAGGGGGTATTCCCAGATCCAGCAGTCTGAAAATTGTGGATACAGCATCATTGGTGTGCAGGGTGGACAGCACCAGATGACCGGTTAACGCTGCCTGCACGGCTGCCTGGGCAGTCTCAAGGTCCCTGATTTCACCCACCATGACAATATCCGGGTCCTGGCGCAGAATATTTCTTAATATCATGCCGAATGTCACATCTATGGCAGGCTGAACCGCAATCTGGTTAAATTCTTCATGAATCATTTCTATAGGGTCTTCAATGGTTGTAATATTGACTTCCGGAGAAGACAGCATTCTCAAACTCGAATACAAGGTGGTGGATTTACCCGACCCTGTGGGGCCTGTGACCAGAACAATGCCAAAGGGCATGGTGATCAACTTTTTATACCGATCAAAATCATTGTGAAAAAAACCCAGCATCTCAAGGTCCTGGAACAACACATCCGGGTCCATGATCCTCATCACCACTTTTTCACCAAATGCCACAGGAATGGTGGAAATACGGATTTCAACCTCGGTTGTCTCTTTGGCCATTTTAATCCTGCCGTCCTGGGGGCGCCGTTTTTCTGCCATATCCAGCCTTGAAAGGGTTTTAATCCGGCTGACCACGGCATTATGAAGTTTTTTGGGCAGTTTATAAACCGTATGAAGAACGCCATCAATCCGCATCCTGACCAGACAGATCTCCCGTTTGGGTTCAATATGAATGTCACTGGCTTTCTGATCAAAGGCATAGGAAAACAAATGATTCACCGCATTGATGATATGCTGGTCTGTTGACGGCAGCTCATCCATGGCTTTTAAACTGACAAACTGCTCCAGGTTGCCAAGATCTACGCCATGACTGGAAAACAGATCTTCAGCCGATGAAATGGAATGCCTGAATCCGAAAAACTCATTGATCAGTTTTTTAATATCGGATTTTGAACTGACCACAGTCTTTACCTTTAACTTTGATACCATTTCAACATCATTGATGGCCTCATAATTAAACGGATCAGGTGTTGCAACAATGAGTTTGCCTTCTTCCACCATCAAGGGCAGTAAAAGATGTCTGGCAGCAAATGATTTTGAAATTGTTCCTGTAACCAGATTGAGCTCCAGTTTCAATGGATCGATCTTTTTATACGGCATCTTCCAGGCTTTGGCCATTGCCCTGTATATCAGATCTTCATTAATCTGTTTTTCAGGCTGATTGAGTTGTTCAATTTTTAAATACAAAAGAACATCGATAAACGAAAACTGATCTGCCTGACTGTCCAGATGCATCTTTTTATCTGATTGATTGTTTTTTTGTTTAAACAGAACCTGCCTGACCCGGGCCTCTTTTTTTAAAATATCCTGGGCCTGTTCTTTTGAAATAAGCTGGGCAGCGACAAGGGTTTTGCAGATATTGTAGGGCGAAAATCGATCCTCTTTGGGCAGGAGCATAAAATCGTTATCCTCAAAAGATACAAGGTTAAAATCATTCTTTTCTATATAATCGAACAAACAATAGATTGTAAAGCCATAAGAGTGATAAAATCAAGCCATCAATCAAATGACGGCAGGCATTATTTTTTTAACCCCTGTTCAGGCAGTCCCATCCGTTTTTTTGATATGAAAGTCCTTGCACACCAATGTTGGCTTTCATGCCTCGTTGCGCGGCAAACCACAAATCAATAACCAGATCTGCCACATGGCAGTTTATATCATTGAACAAAGTTGCTGTTTGTCATTGACTTACAATTTTATATTTTCTAAAATCGCCTCATAAAAGCAGATCTGCATGATTATTGGTGTTATAGTTTTTAATAACAGCCATGGGCCGCTTTGGTATTTCACCCTGGCCTGCCCACAGCAAAACATGAAAGATTGATTGAGTTGATCTGTTCTTTCATAAAAAAATATAGACGAGACATGATTCAGGATCATGATGTTAAGGAATAGCGGAATATGAAGATGGAAAAAAAAGGGCTTCGTCTGATCGTTGCTTTAACACTCTTTTTGGGCTGCACTTATGGTACGGGTATTGCTGAATCCGCTCCTGCCGATGGGTCATCCTCAAAACGGGCAGATGTCATCAAAATTGATTCAATGGCTGTGTTTGGCAAACTTGAAAAACCTGTGGTTGTATTCCTTCATGATAACCATACCAAAGCTTTGGCCGAAAAAAACAAGGATTGCAGCACCTGCCATCTGACCGGGAACAACCGCATGGTACCAAAATTCAAGCGGCTTACGGATACAGATAAAACAGACGTGATGAACATCTATCATCAGGGGTGTATTGCCTGTCATGGTGAAATGAACCTTGCCAAAGAAAAAACAGGTCCCGTGGAATGCGGAGACTGTCACACACAAAAAGAAACATACGCATCTTCCAGGCAACCCATGGGATTTGATAAAACCCTTCATTTCAACCATTCTAAAAAAAGTGAAAACAAATGCGAGCAATGCCATCATGAATATAATGAAACCAAAAAAGAGCTCATTTATGTAAAGGGAAAAGAGGGAACCTGCCGCTATTGCCATGAACAGAAAACTCAAGATAACCGGATCTCCATGCGTCAGGCATCCCATCTGGCCTGTATCAACTGTCATATCAACACTGCGGTCAAAGAAAAGACCAATCCCCCGCTGACCTGTGCCAGATGCCACGATCCCATTGAACAGGATAAATCAAAACAGCAGCGACTGGCAAAACAAACCGATCTGCCCAGAATAGAGCGTAATCAACCAGACATTGTTCTGCTCAAGACCGTTCCAAAAGACCTCAAGCCAAATAACTATAAAATTGACCAGACAATAAGCCGGATGGATTTTGTTCCCTTTGACCACAAATCTCACGAGAATTCCAATGATACCTGCCGGGTCTGCCATCATGAAAGCCTGCAGCCCTGTGGTGAGTGTCATACCCTGACAGGATCACCTGCTGTGCCGGCCAAAGGCCTGGCCGATTCCAAAACTGCCACAAACCCGACAAGCCTTGCAAAAGCCATGCACAAGATCGATTCACAAAAAAGCTGCCAGGGCTGTCATAATACCCGCATGAAACAGGAAAAGTGCGCCGGCTGTCATGCTCCCATGGACAAAGCCCGTGAAAAGAAACCTGAAACCTGCATCAAATGCCATTCAGTGCCGGTTAAAAACATAACCGGGTCAACCCGCATGGATGATGAACTCTTACTGGCCCGGACAGCGCTCCAGTCCGGAAAACAAAAAATTGAAACCTACAATCAAAATGATATTCCTGAAATTGTCACCATCAGAATACTGTCAAAAGAATATGAACCTGTTGATTTTCCCCACCGAAAAGTTGTCAATGCGCTATCGGACAGGATAAAAGCCAATTCATTAACACAGTTTTTCCATCATGAAAAAAATACGATCTGCCAGGGGTGTCACCACAACAGCCCGGAATCAATCAAACCGCCACAATGCCGGAATTGTCACAATAAACAATGGGAAGACAATACGCCTCCAAAACCCGGTATTCTGGGAGCGTATCACCAGCAATGCATGGGGTGTCATGAACAGATGAATATTCAAAAACCTGTGGGATGCACAGAGTGCCATAAGAAAAAGACGCTTAAATGATTTGAAAGGAACCTTGTCAAATGCTTTATGAATTTACACTCTATATGGCGCTGGTCATCTTTGGGATCGGTTTGATTTATAAAATTTCAGGATGGTTTCGTTTCAATATTGATTTTCAGAACCAGGCTGTATCGACACCCGAACCAGATAGATTCCAGACCGCTGTAAAAGGATTGCTGGCAACCCTGTTTGGCCCCAAACTAGTCATATTAATCCGGGTATTTTTCAAAGATGTGCTGTTACAATTGCACATCTTCCATGAAGATCGTCTCAGATGGGCCATGCACATGCTCATTTTTGCAGGGTTCATGTTTCTGTTTTTCACCCATGCCCTGGATAAAATCATTGTAACCTCTTTATTCGACCAATTTTATCTGAGTTTAAACCCCTTTCTTCTTCTTTCAGGGCTTATGGTGATCTCCGGTATTGCCATTGCCATCTATCGTCGATTGATCCTGAAAGTACCGCGCCTGAAATCCAATGCCATGGATTATTATGTACTTGCCATACTGGCCGTTATCATCTTGTCCGGCATGACCATGGAACTGATGAAACTTGCCTCATACGGACATTATCAATTCTTCTGGAATATCCATATTGCTGCCTGCCTGTTCGGTCTGGTTTACCTGCCCTTTTCCAAAATGCTGCATATGTTTACCACGCCATTAAGCCTGCTGACCAATGCTGTGATGGATAAACGATCAGATCCGGTCAATGTCAGGACCCGCCAGATGATGGAACTGGATGCCTGTACCCATTGCGGCACCTGCAGCAACCGATGTTCTGTGGCAACAGCCTTTGACAGCATTGGCAATGAGACCATTCTGCCTTCTGAAAGAATGGTGTTTCTCAAAGATTATTTTGCCCACAAAAACATTGGTGAAAAAGGGCTTGCCGTCATTGCCCAGGGAATTTACCTGTGCACCAATTGTGACCGCTGTACGGTTGCCTGTCCGGCCGGTATCAATCTGAGGGAACTGTGGTTTGATGTCAGAGAGGAGATGGTCCGCCGGGAACACACGAATGCCTTGATGTTGACACCCTTTTCCTATTACCGGGGTCTTAACAGCAATCACTTTGATCCTGAATACTATGAAAAACCTCTGGCAGACGTCCGGTACCAGATGACCGGGCAGTGCGAACTGCTCAATGATACCGAAAAGTTTATCCCGTTGACATCACAGAACCAGGAGTTTAAAGATTCAGTCAACCTGACAGGCACCGCCGGAACCTATGCTTATTGTTTTGCATGTGAAAACTGTTCTACTGTATGCCCGGTGGTTGAATCTTATGATGATCCCCAAAAAGAACTGGATTTGCTGCCGCATCAGATCATGCGGTCCATGGCCTTTGGCATCAAGGATCTGGCAACCCATTCAAAGATGCTGTGGCATTGTTTGACCTGCTACCAGTGCCAGGAACATTGTCCCCAGGGTGTCAAGGTTACAGACATCTTGTATGAACTCAAAAATATTTCTGTTAAAGAAACACAGGCATCATAAAATAATGATTGGAACAGATATCAATTGCAGGATTTGGAACACTTTTAATTCAGGGAATCGATAATGAAGTTTACTTTATTTGTTGGATGCAACATACCGGTCCGGGTTCAGCAGTATGAACTGGCCGCCAGAGCCGTGTCAGAGCACTTGAACATAGAAATTGAAGACAACCCGGAGTTTAAATGTTGCGGCAATCCAATCCGGAACACCGACAACCAGGCCTTTCTGTTGATGGCAGCCCGCAATCTTGCCCTGGCGGAAAAACAGGATCTGGATATCATGGTGCTGTGCAAATGCTGCTTTGGCAGTCTGAAAAAAGCCGCTCATGTTCTGGAAAATAATCCTCTAATGAAAGAACAGATCAATACTATCCTGGCCAGAGAAGACCTTCATTTTTCCGGAAAGGTACAGATCAAGCATTTTTTGTCCATCCTGTATCATGACATCGGTATTTCAGCCATACAGAAAAAAATAACCCGGCCCTATAAAAATTTAAACATTGCAACCCATTATGGGTGTCATGCCCTTCGACCCAGTGAAATCACCGGGTTTGATAATCCGGTGGCCCCTGTTCTGTTTGACGACCTGGTAAATGTGACCGGTGCCAAAAGTATTGACTGGCCCCTTAAACTTGAATGCTGCGGCGCACCCCTGCTGGGTGTAAAAGATGATCTGTCCATGAAGTTAACCGAAAAAAAATTAATAGACGGCCGCAGGGCCGGGGCTGATTATTTGTGCGCAGCCTGCCCCTACTGCCAGATGCAGTTTGACAGGGTTCAAAAAACCATGCTGTCTTGCACAGATTTGAACCATGTTCTGTCAAGCATCATATACCCCCAGCTGTTAGGGCTTGCCATGGGCATTGATGGTGATGCACTGGGCTTGAATATGAATGTACTGGACATCAGCAAAGTTGAATCTTTTTTAGCTTAGGAGTGGAAATGTCTCAAGAAAAAATCGGCGCTGTAATGGTCGTTGGTGGAGGAATTGCCGGTATGCAGGCGGCAATTGATGCGGCCGATTCCGGTTATTATGTCTATCTGATCGAACAGTCGGCATCCATTGGCGGGATGATGTCTCAACTGGATAAAACCTTTCCCACCAATGATTGTGCCATGTGAGTCATCTCACCTAAACTGGTCGAGGTCGGCCGGCACATCAACATAGAGTTACTCACACTTTCAGAAGTGACAAGCATATCAGGTAAAGCTGGTAATTTTAACGTAGGCGTTACCCAGCATCCCCGTTACGTGGACATGAACAAGTGCATCGCCTGTGGTGCGTGCACGGAAAAATGCCCCAAAAAAGTACCGGACAAATATGATGGCGGACTGTCCAAACGCAAGGCCATCTATGTCCAGTATCCCCAGGCAGTTCCCTTAAAATATACCATTGATCCGACCCAATGCCTTTACCTGACCAAAGGCCGCTGCAAAATCTGTGAAACAGTCTGTCCTGCCGATGCCATCAATTATGAAGACAAAGAAAAACGGTTAAACCTTAAGGTCGGCGCAATCATCATGTCCAGCGGGTGCGAACCCTATGATCCGACAACCCATGATGTATACGGGTATAAAAATTCAAAAAACATTGTCACAAGCCTGGAGTTTGAACGTATCCTGTCATCCTCGGGCCCCTATGGCGGGCACCTGGTCCGACCGTCAGACAAAAAAGAACCCAAAAAGATTGCCTGGCTCCAGTGTATTGGATCACGGGACGTCCACCTTGGAGCCAATGGGTATTGTTCGTCTGTCTGCTGCACCTATGCGGTCAAAGAGGCCATGCTGGCCAAAGAACACAGCAAAGGCCCGCTGGATGCAGCCATCTTTTATATGGACCTTAGAACCACGGGAAAAGACTTTGAACGATATTATAACCGGGCCAGAGACCAGCATGGTGTCAGGTTTGTAAAATCCAAAATCACCCATATTTTGCAGACAGATGACGGGTATCAGCTGATTCGCTATCTTGATGAAACCGGTAAACGGATGGAAGATAAATTTGATATTGTGGTATTATCTGTCGGCCTGGCTGTGAACAAATCTGCAGCATTGCTGGCCAGCGGCATCAATATTGGAATGGACAACTATAATTTTGTCACAACCAACAGCTTTAACCCGGTTCAGACCTCCCGGCCCGGAATATTTGTATCCGGTTCTTTTGAGGCACCCAAAGACATCCCCTCTTCAGTTATCGAAGCCAGTGCATCAGCTGGTTTTGCCGGCAGTTTTCTGTCTGAATCCCGATGGAGCCTGACCAAAGTCAAAGAGATCCCTGTGGAAACCGATATCCGGGGTGAATCTCCCAGGATCGGTGTGTTTATCTGCTGCTGCGGCACCAATATCGCCGGTGTTGTTGACGTACCAGGGGTGGTTGAATATGCCAGAACACTCAAAAATGTTGTCCATGCCGAACAAGGATTATTCTCCTGCTCCCAGGATTCCCAGGACAACATGGCCAAAACCATCAAGGAAAAACAACTAAACCGGGTGGTGCTGGCGGCCTGTACGCCTAAAACCCATGAGCCCCTTTTCCAGGGAACCCTTGTGGATGCCGGACTGAATAAATATGTGTTTGAGATGGCCAACATCAGAAACCATTGTTCCTGGGTCAATAAAGATGACCATGCCAAAGCCACGGAAAAATCAAAAGACCTGGTCCGGATGGCTGTGGCAAAAAGCAATCTGCTGGAACCCCTGGCCGAAGCCGAACTTCAGATCAATCAATCCGCTTTGGTCATTGGCGGCGGTATTGCCGGCATCACAGCTGCAAAAAGCCTTTCAGCTCAAGGGTATCACACCTATATCATCGATAAGAGTGACCGTCTGGGCGGCAATGCACTCAATGTTCATGAAACCTGGCAGGGTGAAAATGTCTTGCAGAACCTGAACCAGATGATTGCTGACATTGAATCCGATGATAATATTGAAATTTTCACCCATTCCCATATCACGGATGTGGACGGGTTTATCGGAAACTTTAAAACCACCATCCAAACAGCAGACCAAACCAGAGAACTTGAGCATGGCGTAACCATTATTGCCTCCGGTGCAACAGAACATACCCCTGACCAATATTTTTACGGCCAGGATGACCGGGTGATGACAGGACTTGAACTGGATCGCAAACTGATTGACAATGACCCGGCCATCCCGGCAAAACAATCGGCTGTCTTTATTCAATGCGTGGGTTCCAGAATACCGGAACGCCCCTATTGTTCAAAGCTGTGCTGCACCCATTCCATTAAAAATGCCTTGCAGTTAAAAACACTCAACCCTCAAATGAATGTCTATATCCTATACCGGGATATGCGTGCCTATGGGTTACGGGAAGACCTGTACCGTAAGGCCAGAGAGTCTGGCATTCTGTTTTTACGATACAACGAGGAACAGGGAATTGATGTCAGCAAGGAAGATGCAACTTTAACGGTCAGATTTACCGATACAGGTCTGCGCCGCAAAATAGAAATCACCCCGGACCTGATGGTCCTGGCCAGTGCCATCATTGCCCCTGAAAAAAATGATCTGGCGCAAAAATTCAAAGTAGCCCTGAACGATGACGGATTTTTCATGGAAGCCCATGCCAAACTGCGGCCTGTGGACTGTGCCACAGACGGTATTTTTCTGTGCGGCCTGGCCCATGCGCCCAAACCCATTGATGAATCCATTGCCCAGGCTGTTGCTGCAGCCACCAAAGCTGTCACCCTGCTGGCCCGTAAAACCATTCGAACCAGCGGCACCACAGCCCATGTTGACCCCAATGCCTGCAGCCAATGTGGTGTTTGTGTGGCCATCTGCCCTTTTTCTGCCCCGTCTTTTATCCCGGAAACAGACCGACGGTTTGCCGGAAAAGCCCAGATCGAATCAGTTTTATGCAAAGGCTGCGGATTATGCGTGGCATCCTGTAGGTCCGGTGCCATCCGGCTTAAAGGGTTTGACAACAACCAAATTTTGTCTCAGATATTTGCCCTGAGTGAAGTTGATTAAAGCATTCAGGTGCTTCCCTCCGTATAGGGGAGATATTTGATATAAAATGGTCTATTTTAAACTGGTTCTAACCGCCATCTTCTGGGGCGGAACCTTTATTGCCGGCAGAATGCTTTCTCAAACCATGGATCCGTATTCTGCGGCATTTTTAAGGTTTTTGATCGCATCTTTTTTCCTGATCGGTCTGACGTTTAAAATTGAGGGCTGTCTTCCCCGAATAAAACCCAGCCAGATTTTCATTGTCTGCCTGCTGGGCTTTACCGGGATCTTCTCCTACAACCTGTTTTTTTTCTCAGGATTAAAAACCATTCCAGCCAACCAGGCATCCTTAATCATTGCCACCAACCCCATCTTCATCAGCCTGGCGGCTGCTTTTTTTTTCAAGGACAAGCTGTCTGCTCATAAACTGATCGGCCTTGCCCTGTCCGTCACCGGAGCTTTAATCGTCATATCCAATGGTCATCTGATTGACATCTTTAAAATGGGAATCGGCAAAGGCCAATACTTTATTTTCGGATGTGTGGCAAGCTGGGTTTGCTATTCCATTATTGGCAAAAAAGCCATGAACAATTTATCTGCCATCACATCCGTGTGTTATTCCGCCATTGCCGGAACAATTTTTTTATTCTTCCCTGCCCTGTTCAATGGCCTGCTGGATCATCTGCCCGCCTATGGCCTGCTTGAATGGGCCAATCTGTTTTATCTTGGATTTTTCGGAACCGTGCTGGGATTTTTCTGGTACTATGAAGGCATAAAAGCCATTGGTCCTGCAAGAGCCGGCATGTTCATCAACTTTGTACCCATCAGCGCCATTGTCCTGTCCTTTTTCATCTTAAAAGAGCCCATCACCCCATCTTTACTCGTTGGTGCCCTTTTTGTCATCACAGGGGTATGGGCAAGCAATTCAGCCTGAATCAACGCATCAAAAAAAGCCTGATGGTTTGATAAAAATCTAAAAAAACGAGGACTAAATCCCGATATGCATATGGAAAAAATGGTCCTGCTGAAACCATTCCAGGCTATCCAATGGATCCGCAGCCATGGAAGATAAACAAGCATCAGTCTGATTAGGAAAATACGTGGCCCAAGGATAATCCGAACAAGGGATAATTATTATAATTGACTTTAGGATGGGCCTGTTTTCAACAAAATATATTATACACTTTAATATGGAAATATGACCGTTGAGACTACCCTTGGTTCATATAGTGGAACTGAAAACTCAAAACTAAAAAAAAGCAAGATACCATATGTGGGGGTGCTCAAATTTAGCTTTGACTGAGCCCTATGAATACTAATCTCCTCTGGTAAAATTTTTGATTGCGGTCAGGACTGGAAAAGGAAGTCAACGCCTTTTGATTAAGTGCATACAGCGACTGTAGATAGACACCTTAAACGCTTTTTTAATATTCCAAAATCCATTCCCAGCATGGGCATTTATACTATGCGCATGCATCAGTCACACCTGCGCAGGCTGAGAACCTGGTCTGAGCGATAGTTCATGGATAGCTGGTCATTGCTCATGATGAGCCTGAGCTGCACACGGGTGGGTTGGCCGGATCGAGAATAGGAATACTCAGTGCCGTCATAGGTGTAGTTGTTGATGCGGGTCACGCTAAAAAGACGGTGACCGTTCCGGATGTTTGCCAGCTGCCCGTTGTTGACAATGACGCCATCATATTCGCCATAGCTGTTCTTGCGCACGTTCACGGTTGGGTAGCTGGCGCTGTTCCCCAGCAGAATGATCCAGCACCCGACTATATCGGGCACCGTACGATCAGTCTTCTGGATTTCTGCCTCAAGGTTCATGATTTGATGTTGCAATTCGGGAAGTCGAACCTGTCGCAAAGCATTTTTCACCTCGTTTGATTGATCCCGAACTATTTTAATTCGTCTGGCAAGTTCCTGGGGATTATATGATTGTCCATTTCGTTTCAATTCCTTGATATATTTATCAGTAGCGTAAGTGATAGCCATTCTCCTGGTCATAAAAGATGGCGTGTTGTAAGAGTCTATAGGATTTTTTAGACACCAGAGGTCGTTGTCGTTGACCAGATCGGTGGTCTCCTTAAAATCTTCCTTTTTCAGCTGCAATTGTTTTTTGTTCGATTGTAACTTTTTAGTCTCAGATCTTTCTATTGTGTCAGCCAGCAGATCACGGTTCTTGTCTTTGGCATTCAAATCCGCTGTCAGAGCCATGTAATCCCTGTTAAGCTTCAGGATTTCATTGGTTTTGACGTTCAGAGCGGCTTGTAATTGCTCAAGATTGGAATACCGAATGTTTTGAATAATCATACCGCCGCCCAGGTGTTTTATCCGGTCTCGTTGGCTGTATAATCCATTCAGCTGATCATCCAGTTGCCGGTTATCAAAAATATTAAAATTGCCGCTGCGTTTTTGTTGTTCCAACTCTTGTATCTGGCTGAGCACATGGTCCAGTTGATCAAACCAACCGCCTGCTGCCTTGGCAAACTGATTGTGTTGTTTTATCTGATTGCGGACATTGCTGCGCTGCATGGCGATTTCGTCTATCTCTACATCGAGTTTGCTGATCTGCTGTTCGACTGATTGGGCTCGAACGATTTCTGGCACAAGCATGCTGAAAAGCAACAATCCTGTAAATACAATGCTTTTATTCAGTGGTCGTTTCATGATGGTGTCTCCCCGCTATCTTAATTTCCGACTTTCTGGCCGTTGTTGTACATGGTCCGACTCCCAACCTGGCCGTTGCATTTATAGTAATATTTCGGTCCAT
>JBDRPM010000017.1:0-11362 GCA_043827005.1 Pseudomonadota bacterium
TGAAAATGTCAAACAAGACAAAGATGTCCCCTTTCTATCCAAAGTGCCGGGATTGGGAATGCTGTTTAAAAATGATTCACAAAGCGAAGAACGAAAAGAGCTGGTCATTATTTTAAATGTAAAAATCCTTTAAGGAATTCATGAGTATTATTTTTAAAAAACTCAAAAGCCTGAAAGGCGGTTCCAGGGAATCCAGCCTTGAAAGCGCCAGCCTGTTGCAGGGACAACATATCTATACCTTTAGAAAATTAGTTTTTTCTCCAAAAGGGGTCCTGTTTATTCTGGCAGCCATTATCGGGTTTGGAAGTATCAGTTTTTACTCATTATCCTTTTTAAAAACCATGCTGGAATCCGGCAGTAAAAATGCCATTGTGGTTCAGCATCATCGCCCTGAACCAATGCCGGGTGATGATATGATGAATCCTGCTGGAGATCCTTCCGGCCAGCCACCAGGCATTGACAGCACCTTGCCGGAATCAGAAAAAAACAAACCAGATGCATCCAAAGAAGAAGAGTTCAAAGTTCCCCAATTTTTTGTTCTAAAAGCCAACCTTGAACCGGAACAATCTTCTGATGCTTCAGACGACCTGTTGCCTCAAGCTCAAACCGTTCGAGCGGTCATTCCCGCAAGGGACAAGGCCCGGGCCAAGACCAGACCCAAAAGCATCTATGAATTCAATCCTCTGGCATCATCTGATCCTTTTGGTCCTGCAAACCCGATAATACAACCCCATTCCGGGACAGGCACACCCGAATTCATGGCAAAGCTGCCCCAGCCGACCAGACCGTCCAATAAGCCCGATCAAACCAAACTGCCCAAAACAGACCCGGTCTCCATCAAAGAGCAGGCTTTAAAAAAAGAACAGATCGAAAAAAAACAAACCCAGGCCCGGATAGAAGTTGCGCGAATGGCTCAAGAAAAGAAAACACAAAAAATATCTGCCATTGCAGGCCTTGCCGCTGACCTGGAAAATGCCATTGAAACCCAAGACAATGCCCGGGCAGACCAATTGTTTGAACAACTTGAACATTCAACCGATAAAACAAGCTTTTATTATCTTAAGCTCAAAGCATTTCAACTGATCCGGGAAAACCAATATGACCAGGCCAAAATTTATTTGAATAAAGTTCTGGAAAAAGACAATACAGACCTTGAGGCCGGGCTGAATATGGCCATTATCGAAATCAGGGAAGGTGCTTTCAAAGATGCAAAAAAAAGACTGATCTGGCTCAATGATCGTTATCCTTCCCATAACGCCATTGACAGACTTCTCAACCAGTTGTAGAGCATATCCATATGATTCAATACCCGATAATGTCCTGTCAGGAGATGTAATGCCGGGATATGAGAAAACCACCAACTTTTTAACATCCTTTTTCATTTATAGCATTGCTGCAATCGTGATCATGGCAGCAGGTTTTAAGGTGGTCCAATATTCAACCCGTCTAAAATTTTACACCCGGTATCTGCTCAAATGGGAGCAGGCCTTAACCCAGTTAACTGCAAAAGACACCATGGGGCCAAAATTTACCGGCAGCAACCATGTCCTGTATATGGAGCAGATGATCCAGCACATGCAAACCCATGGTATACCGATTCCTGAATCCAATACTGGAAAACCTTATGTTTACCGGATTCCAAAACAGGGACTCACAGAAAAACAGGATATTTTTTTATTATGCCTTGAACAGAAAATCGTTCTTTTTGGACTTTCCAAACCAACATTTGACATGTTAGATAAAAAGATTGACAACAAACTTGATGAAAACCATGGGACCTTTACAGGAAAACAGCAACAAGACAATGAAGACTATACAGCCATCTGGAAACTATAATCCCAATGATTATTTGACATTTCTGGGACTGACCCACAATCCGTTTCCCATGGCACCGGACAATACCCACTTTTATATCTCCCGGCACAACGACACCATCATATCCAAACTGACCCAGGCTGTTTTTTCCAGAAAAGGATTTATGCTGCTTGCAGGCGAAGTGGGTCTTGGGAAAACAACCATCAGCCGTCGCATTATACAAATTCTTGAACAGCATAACATAGAAACCTGCCTGATCCTCCAATCCTTTTACCAGGGCAATGACCTGTTAAGAGAAATTATCAAAGATTTTGGCATGTCTACTGAAGAAATCAGAAACGAGCTGCCCCCGCTGATGAAACTGCTCAATGATTTTTTGTTAAAAAGAAACAATGCCGGAATTAATTGTGCCATTCTGATCGATGATGCCCAGAACCTGACCGTTGAAAGCCTGGAACTGATCCGTCTGATCTCAAACTTAGAGGCAGACAGAGAAAAGCTGGTTCAGATTTTACTGGTGGGCCAGCCTGAATTATTAATCAAACTCAATTCTTATGAGCTTCGACAGCTCAAAAGCCGGGTCACCATCAACCAGGCCCCCATTCCCTTGCATGAATCCGAGCTGGGAAAATATATCCAGTTCAAACTGAACCGGGCCGGTGATACCGGCAAAATTATCATAGGAGACAAAACCCTTAAAAAGCTGTTTCATCTAAGCCTGGGAAATATTCGGAGGATCAATATTCTCATGGATCAGGCCCTGCAATATGCCTGTTTCGATCAAACATTCACCATCACACCGGCCTACATTAAAAAAGCCAGCAAAGAGCTTGCGTTTAAACTGAGCAGCAAAAACCAGGCCCACGCCTCATCCTGGATCATTCTTTTTCTGACCCTGGTCATCATTGGCATGATCAGTGGAACCGGCTTTTTTTATTACACGTCAACCAAAAAATCCGATTTATCGGCTCAGCATGACAAACCCGTCACCCAACAAGTCGCCAAAGCCATTGTGCCTCCCGAACCGATTCTTGTTCCATCCGAAGTCAGATCAACGATGTCAATGCCAGAAGAGGTGATTTTCGAAAAAAACAAATCACTTGAAACAATGCCCATAGAAAAAGAGTCTTCTGTTATCATTGCACAAAACCAGGTCTCTGATTCTGTGTCCTCCTTTTTGTCTGCATATGGACTGACATCATATGGTCTTGAATTCCAGACAGCACTGGACATTAAATCAGACAGCCAGGTGCTGGAAAAACTTAAAAATCAGATTTTTGATTCCACCGGATACGACCTGATCAAGCTTAATGTGCTTTCTGACACCATCCGGGAAAAATATGATATTCTTTCCAGTGTGAACCATAAGACAGGCCAAAAAGAGCTCTATCTTTTCTGGAAGCCTGTGTTAAAAATTATAAAATTCTATTCCGGCTACAAGGGCGAAGAGATCAGTGACCTTCAGACCCTGCTCAAACACAAGAACCTGTACCAGTATAATATTGATGGTATTGTTGGACAAATAATCATGAAGAGTGTAAAAGACTTTCAAAGGGAAAATAACCTGCCGGTCACAGGTTTCCCAGATCCTGAAACCGTTTTTTTACTGACACATGCAGATTGATGAGCATTAGATGGCGTTATAACATTTAAGGATTTTCACCATGGATGAACCCAGAAAAAACAAACCCCTTGGAATGTTGCTCCAGGAAAAAGGGATTATTAATGAAGCACATATTCAATTTGCTTTAAAAGAACAGAAAATCACAAAAGAGATGCTGGGCGAAGTATTGGAGCGCCTGAGCTTTGCCACTGAAATGGATATTGTTTCTGTCTTGTCCCAGCGCGAGAATGTGCCCTATCTTGATGTTGATGAGGTCCTGCCTGATGAACGGCTGTTAAAACTGTTCAACAAAAAATTATGCCTGAATAATATTTTCCTTCCATACAATGTAGATGATCGCTATGTCGATGTTGCGGTCAGCAATTTCAATGACCCGAAAATCGGCCAGATGGTTTCAAGAAACACCGGACTGACTCCGCGGTTTTATATTGCTGAAAAAAGCAAGGTCATCAATGCCATTAATAAATTTTATTATTTTCTTGAAAATCCGATTGAACAAGCCATTGAATCCGAGATTAAGCTGTTAAGCCATGATTCGGAAATGGTCCGGGGAATGGATAATTTAATCAAACATATTCTCCACCTTGCCGTGAAAATGCGGGCTACGGATATCCATCTTAGACCCATGGAACAGACTTTGAACATTGGTTTCAGAATTGACGGGGTCATGCAGTCTGTCCTGGCCTTTCCCTCCTCCATCGGACGGCTTGTCTCCACCTTGAAGATGAAAGCTGACATGGATATTGCCGAACAAAGACTGCCCCAGGATGGCCGGTTTTCCGAATCTGTTTTAAGCAACCGGTATGAATTCCGGGCATCCACGGAAGTGTCCCCCTATGGTGAAAACATGGTGCTCAGGGTCCTGCCGGTGGGCCGGTCCTTTATCGGCTTAAAAGAACTGGGATTTTTTGACAAGGATATTGCCCGGGTTAAAAGAATGTTTAATGAACCCTTTGGGATTATTCTGTTAACCGGCCCCACAGGATCTGGTAAATCCACCACCCTGTATGCGGGTATCCGTTGTTTGAACCTGCTTGAAAAAAATGTTCTCACGGTTGAAGATCCCATTGAAGTCAACATGTCCCTTTTAAGACAGACCCAGGTCAATGAAAAAGCAGGCTATACCTTTTCAAACGCCATTCGCCATTTTTTAAGGCATGACCCTGATGTTATTTTAGTCGGTGAAATCCGGGACCCTGAAACCGCCGGCACCGCCATTTCCGCATCCAGCACCGGTCATCTGGTTTTGTCCACCCTCCATACCAACTCTGCCATCGGTGCCATTCCCCGCTTAAGAGACTTAGGAATAAAGTCCTATATGATTTCCGATTCTCTCATTGGCGTGGTCAGCCAGCGCCTGATCCGGAAGATCTGCCGGTCCTGCAAGGAAGAATACACGCCTGAACCGTGGGAACTGGAATATTTACAGGACCCGACAGTGACCACACTCTTTCGGGGAAAAGGCTGCAGCCTGTGCAACAACTCCGGGTATTTCGGCCGGACCCTGGTATATGAGTTTTTGGCCATTGACAGAGAGTTATCATTGATGATTGAAGCGGAGGTGGGGTTAAATGAAGTCACGGCAAAGGCCAGGGAAAAAGGATTCCAGGATATCTTTGACATCACGGCTGAAAAAACCAGGATGGGTGTGACCAGCATTGAAGAGGCCATCCGGGTCATCGGTAACCTTAAACAAATTTAACAAGAACAATTGCATGGCTTTTTTCAAATATAAAATGATGACCCCCACAGGAGAGGTGGAAAGCGGTATGGTTGACCTGCCATACGAAGATATGCTTTCTGCCATCACCTATATTGAAGGCGGTGAAAACACCATCATCTTTGTCAAAAAAATGGGGCCTTTGCTTTCATTTGTTTTCAAATCCCTGAAAAAGACAACCCGCAAAAAAATTGAACGAAAATTTCTGGCTGAATGGTTCAACAACCTGTCCATGATGCTCAAAGCCGGCATGCCCCTTGCCACGGCTCTTGAAGAGTCTGCCATGGGATCTGACCAGAAGGACTTTCAAACTGATGTCAATGACATGATCCTGTCCATCAAGAGAGGCAGTTCATTTTCAGCTGCTGTGGAACGTCAGAGTCACCTTTTTCCCAGAACTGCCATGTACCTGATCAAGATTGGAGAAGAATCCGGAACCCTGGATGAACGGCTCAAGGATGCGGCTGATCATTTAACCCGGATCCAGGCCATTATCTCTGATACCAAACAGGCGCTGCTCTATCCCATGTTTGTATTCCTGACCATGGGCGGGGGCATGATTTTCTGGTTTTACTATGTGGTCCCCAAAATCGTTGCCCTGTTTGAAGACATGGATGTGACGCTGCCGCCACTCACCCTCTTTGTAATCGGGGTATCTGAATTTATCCAGACTTATATCCTTGAACTTATGGGAGGTACGTTTTTTACCATTGCTTTTATCGTTTTTTTATACAAAAGTGCCCGGCCGATTAAAAAAATCATGGACATCGTTTTCTTAAAAATTCCTGTTGCCGGAACCCTGATCCAAGCCTCGGCCCTTGCTTTTATCACCGAGTATTTTTCCTTACTGTTAAATGCCGGCATTGATATCATCCAGTCGGTGAACATCCTTGAAGAGTCGGTGGGATCTGAAGTCTATCGAGACAAATTAAAAGAGATTAAAAACAGCTTGTCTTCCGGTACCCCTATTTCTGAATCATTCACCAAAACCGGTGTGTTCCCAAAATTTATCTGTAGAATGATCAATATCGGAGAAATGAGCGGTACCCTTCCAAACCAGCTCAACTATATTGCCCAGGATTATAAACAAAAACTCACCCTTATGGTATCCAGCCTGGGCAAAATCATTGAACCGGTTGTCCTGGTTGTGGCTGGGGTCATGTTTGCCATCATCATGGCCGGCCTGTTTTTACCCATATACGATCTGGTGGCCAATATCGGCAATACCATGTAAGGGTTATCCTGAACGGCATTGGCTATGGACCGGAAACCTTGGCTTTCAATTCCCCAAGAGAAACCGGCCGGACCAGGTCATCATAATTTAAGGCCTGGATCTTTTTATCCTCGTTAAATCCAGCCCCTGCGGTTCCTGTGCACAGATCAAAATAGCCGTTAACGCCATCCAGATCTTTGGCGCCGCCGCTTGCAACCACATAGGCCTGATTCACAGCTCCCACAGAAGAGCAGGCATCTGAAGGTGTGACATAGACGATATTCTGGTTAAAAGCAGCCCCGGCAATACCCGTCATTGCAGTATCAAATGTTGTCTTATTTGATGTATCAGTCAAATTCAAGGTTCCCCCGGCAATTCCGTACACTGCATACTTAACCGGCTGACCCCAGACATCATTGCAATGGGTCAACCCCAGAGTCTGATACGGCAGGGTTCCGACAAACACATTGGTATTTTCAAGACCGTCTCCATTGCTGTCGGCAAACGGCAGCCTGTAATTGGTCATGGCATACCCCTGAAGCACTAAATCATATTTTTGCAGTATCGCTCTTGCCTCTTTGATTTTGCCGGTTTTAAGCAAACTGGGCATCACCGTCATCATGATGGAAATAATGATTCCCATAATCACCATGACCATGGACATTTCAATCAGGGTAAAACCATTTTCACGCTTATCTTTGTGTATTTGTCTGACTTGAATTGGTAGCATCATGAAATCATGGGATCCTTTTTAATTATTATTGTTTATTCCTATGATTTGTAGACGGTTCTGTCAAGAATTGATACGTGCAACTCCATAAATTCACTGTTCTTTTTAAACCCTGAAATCAAAAAAAATAATGATTGATTAATTAGGGTTTTTAACGATATAAAACAACATCTTGATTTGTTAAAAATCAACCCGCAGGTTGGCTTTTGCCCATGCAAAGGAGAAAATATAATGGTCCGGGATGTAAAAGAAAAACTTTTTGAAATTGACAGTAAAAAAATCGAGCTGGATTTTTTACAAAAGCAATTTTTAGTTGAATGCAAGCGATTTGCTGCCCAGAGCATTGAAGGCAAAGTCCGATCCGCCATTTCGTCCAATCCCAAAAAGCCATGGCTTTGGGAAAGGAGGGATTAAAACCCATAAAAGACCAGGTCAACCAGATGATGGATTCAGTTTCGGATGCAGTGGAAACCTTTATCAATAAAAATGAAATCTGGCTGCATTTTTCTGAAATTTTTGAAATCAAAAATTTTCCCAAGGATCACTACGCCACCAGTGCAAACAAGGGGCTAAAAATTCTTGAAACAGCCCTTAAAACACTGCTCTCCCCCGCAGGTGAACTGCTGCTTGCCCATGGCCTTGACACGGATCAGAACTGGAAAAAAACAGATGATACGGTTTTATACCGGCATCCGCTTGACTGGAGCGACGAGATGAACCGATGTATTGAAAAATATAACAAACGGTTCAATGAGCTTTCAAAACTGGTCGAAGAATATGAAGCCCTGTCAGAACAGACTTCCGGGAATGATGCCCTGGATCTGTGGGACAGCATCTGATTTTCTGGTTGTTTTATTCTGCAATAACATTGTTTTTTTGTGTTTTAAAACTTGACCAGCAGGCAAACATCGTTTACAGTGAATAAAAATTAAAAATCGTTGTTCAGCTATAGGGGCGCATATTATCATGAAATACGAGCATCTCGGCCAAATGATCACGGACAAGGTAAAAACTTACAATACGCAGACTGCCTTACGATTCAAAGACAACAACCAGTGGAAATCTCTTTCCTATGCACAATTCTGGGACCAGATTCAAAGCCTTGCTGCTGCCATGGTCTCAAGTGGTGTTCAAAAAGGCGACAATATCGGCATCTATTCAGCCAACCGGTATGAATGGGCGATCACTGATTTTGCCTGCATCCTTGTCGGTGCCGTGTCAGTTCCCATATATGCCACCAACACGCGGGAGCAGGCCAGATTCATCATCCAGGATGCCGGCATTAAATTAATATTTGTTGGGGATCTGTTTCAATATGACAATGTCTATTCCATTGTATCAGACAAACTGCCATTAACCATTGTATCCTATGACCCAAACATCAAAATCGATCCTGCCATTGCTCACTATTTCAGCGATTTTTTAAAAACACCATCCCTGCCTGATGTTCAGCGAATTCTTGACCAGCGACAAAAAGAAATAAAAAAAGATGACACCACCACCATCATTTACACATCCGGCACCACCGGCAATCCCAAAGGCGTGATGCTCACCCATGGCAACCTGTTTCACCAAATGGACAGTGTTGATGCCAATTTTACCATCACCAGAAATGACAGCTCTTTATGTTTTCTACCCTTAAGCCATGTATATGAAAGAATGTGGTCCTATTGTGTTTATTTTAAAGGTGCCAGCCACACCTATCTTTCAGACCCCAAAAAAGTCATTGAAACGCTACAGGAGCTCAAACCCACAGCCATGGTATCTGTTCCAAGGCTGTATGAAAAAATCTATTCCGCTGTTATGAACAAACAGGAAAACGCATCCTTTGTTAAAAAAATGCTGTTCAAAAACGCTATTAAAACCGGAGACACCTATTATAACCGCCTTAAACACAAAGATCCCATCTCCTTGAGCTTAAAATTGAAACACAAACTCTTTGACCGGCTGGTTCTTTCCAAAATCCGGGATGTTGTCGGTGGCGATAAAAACTTTTTTTCTGCCGGCGGTGCCCCTTTGGAGCAATCCATTGAAGAGTTCTTTTTTGCCTGCGGCCTTCTGGTATGCCAGGGATATGGCCTGACAGAAACCTCGCCCATGATCTCGTACAACACCCCGGCAAATTTTAAATTCGGCACTGTGGGTAAACCCGTGCCAAACTGCGAAGTCAGGATTGCACCGGATGGCGAAGTCCAGGTCAAAGGTCCCCAGGTCATGAAAGGATATTACAATAACCCTGAAAAAACAGCGGAAGATATTGTTGACGGCTGGTTTAAAACCGGCGATATCGGCGAATTTGACCCAGACGGATATTTAAAAATCACCGATCGGATCAAAGATTTAATCATCACTTCGGGAGGTAAAAACATTGCCCCCCAAAAAATAGAATCCTATATTGGAAAAGATTTTTATATTGAACAGATTGTGAGTATCGGAGAAAAAAGAAGATTCATATCCGCCCTGGTGGTTCCTGCATTTGAAGCATTGGAAACCTGGGCAAAAGAAAATGGAATTGCCTTTCATTCCAGAGAAGAATTGATCAAACATCCGGATGTGATCGCATTTTACCGCAACCGCATCGATTCCCATTCAAAAGATCTGGCCCAGTATGAAACCATTAAAAAATTCACCCTGATCCCCCATCCTTTCAGCGTTGAAGGTGGAGAAATCACGCCCACAATGAAGTTGAAACGAAAAGCCATCAATGAAAAATACAAAGGCCTGGTGGATGCGATGTATTAGCGTACTTGTCTTAATAATTTTGAAATTGAGGTAATTTCTTACATTTTATAAAATGGTGCAGATTTTATCTGTTTATGTTGCGAGCTGATCTTCTGATAGAGGGATATTGAAACATAGCCACTAAGTTTCTACCATTCTCCAGCAAAAAGGGTTTTAGCTGCTTGCTAAAACCCTTTTAATTTTTATGGTAGGCACGAGCGGACTTGAACCGCTGACTTCTACCTTGTCGAGGTAGCACTCTACCAGCTGAGTTACGCGCCTGAATGTTTCTGATCTATTACCAGAATATTTAAGTTTTTGTCAAGAAAAAGGTTTCATCGTCCCCCCACGGCTATAAAGCAAAGCTATGGTTAAATTATGGTTTTTTTATAGGATTATGCCTCATTAATCATCAGATCGCAGACAAGTTTGAAGATATCTGTTAGTCTTAATATCCCGATCACATTTTCATTTTTAAGAACAAGCAAAGATTGATGATGTCCCAGAATAAACTGATGGATCGCTTCTGAGACCGGCATATCTTCATTTACATATTCGCCTTCATGCGGGGAGTGCATGATCTCTTTGACTTTCAGTTTTGATGCTGTTTTGATCAAAGACTCAAGATCATCCTCCCACAGGCAATAGTTTTCAACCAGAGAATGAAGGAAATCATGGCTTAGGCCGAACCGGGATAATCCCATCCTGGCAATCTGATCCGTGTGCCCGAATTGACAGTATTTGGGTTCAAGCGCCCTTAAAACATCCAGGGAGCTGACCTTTCCTGTGATCTTCCCATTTTTATCATACACAAGAACCGCTCTGTGCGGGTACGTATGGCTGGATGGGCCGGTTTGTGATTTCTTAAGTGTTTTGATCGCTTTTTCAAGTGTATCATTTTCTTTTACTGTGGCATATTCAGATAACGGGATCATTAGTTCGTTAACTTTTTTGTGCTTCATTTTTTTTATCCTTTAGATATTATTTTTATTTAATCAATATTGGCATTCCCATGAGCGGCCAGATAACCAATACGGCCAGGGCAACAACGGCCATTAACAAAATGCTGGCCGGAATACCATATTTGAAAAATTCTCCGGTTGTGAACTGTTTTGAATCATAGGCAATGGCATTGGGTGCTGCTCCCACAAGCAGTAAAAATGGCATACCAGCCGTGACCAGAGCTGAAAAAAGGATGACCTCCGGTGCCACACCAAGGTATGGGGCAATGACCAGTGCCACTGGCAAAGAAATGGCGATGGCAGCCACATTCATGATAAAGTTGGTCATGATCATGACAAAAAAAGCAATGCCCATGACAAAAACAAACCAGTGCGATTTCTGGAAAAGAGTCAGCCAGTTGATGGCAAGCCATTCAGCTGCCCCGGTTTCCCATAGACAAAATCCAATACTCATGGCGCCGCCGAAAAGCAGGATAATGTTCCAGGGAATGGCTTCAAGGTCTTTTAAGTCAAGGATTCGCAAAATAAAGAACAATATGGTTGAAACAAGAATAATGGCTGCATTGTCCAGCGGTTT
>JBDRPM010000018.1:0-32932 GCA_043827005.1 Pseudomonadota bacterium
CCTTTTGTGGAAGACAAAGACGGATGTGTCATCTATGAGCATCGGCCCACCACCTGTCGGTATTATCCATTGGGCGTCGGATCTTTGAGCTATAGCGGGGAAAAAGGCGAAAAAGATGAATTCTTTTTTACGGTAAAAGAGTCCCATTGTCTGGGTTTTGAAGAAGATAAGGAATGGAGCGTTGCCGAGTGGAGGCAGGACCAGGGCGTTGATTTAAGGGATAAAATCAATGATGGATGGATGGAATTGATTGTCCGAAAAAAATCCTTGCCGACCAGTATGAAGCTTTCCGAAGAGAGCAAACGGATATTTTTTCTAGCCTGCTACAACATTGATAAATTTAAGGAGTTTGTGTTTAAAAGCACATTCCTTCAACGATATGAATTGCCTGCTGCAAGGATAGAAGAGATCAGAAATGATGATATCAAACTGCTTGAGTTTGGATTTGAATGGTTGCGGGCAACTTTTTTCAAGACTGGTTATGAGGCGTTTCAGGTAAAAGAAAAAAAATAGCGGTTCAGCAGATCAATGGATGTGATGTAACAGGCCATGCCCGAAAGGACATGGCCTGTTTGTATCCGGACTAATAGGTGTACTGAAGGGTTTTATGAAGTTCGGTATCATTGAGTTGTTGTTCAATATCCACATTGAAAAAAGAGGCCACGGGTTCAAGAATCTCCGGCGTTTCATCCCAGATTTTTTTTAAGGTATCCAGAACGATTTTAAAACCATTGGGGGTCATTTTGCCCAATGGTTTCCGGCAGGGGCCTGATGGCATTCCCAATACCTGCATGATGGTTTTGACGGGTAACGGGTTTCTTGCCCGACAGGCGACAGGACCAAATTCACATTCTTCCGTTGTGGTGACCACTACCAGGTCAAACAGAGGGGTTAGGGCTGTCTTAAGTTTTAAGGCGGCCTGTGTATCTCCTTGGCTAAGCAGGGCAACCATTTTTGAGAATGCTTTGGGCGCAATATTGGACATGACTGAAATGGAACCGCATGCCAGAATATCAGGATCGGTCATCATGGTATAGACCAGAGAATCATCACCGGAAAAAATATCAAACTGGGCACCACAAAGTTTGCGGGTCAGCCGCATGTTGTCAAGATTGCCTGTGGCTTCTTTGACACAGGTGACATTTTTATGGTTTTTGGCCAGGATTGCCAGATCCTGGGGCAGCATCTGGGCACCGGTTCGGCCAGGAATAATATAGGGAATGATATTGGTGGACCCAAATTTTTGGGCAGCCACTTCATAGTACTCTCTTCTGATTTCCAGGGAGCTTGGGCCATTGTAATATGGGTCGACCATGAGAATGGCGTCCAGATCATCTTTGGCAGCATGACCCATTGCGTCTATGGCTTCCAGGGTATTGTTGCTGCCGGTTCCGGCAATTCTAAGGCATTTGTTTTTGGCAAGCCTGGCGACCTGTTCAATCACATACTCATGTTCTTCCCATTTGAGTGTCGGGCTTTCACCGGTGGTTCCGGTTGCAACTATTCCGGTGATATTGTTTTCAATCTGAAAATTGATCAGTTGTTCAAGCCCGTTCTGATCCACTTTTCCGGTTTGATCAAAAGGGGTGATCAATGCTGTATAGCATCCTGCTTTCATAACATTCCCTGCCTTGTCAATAAATTATTCTTGAATAGATTGGCCTATGGTTATTTGCTATCACAAGTCTTGACTTGGTTCAAGTCTAAAGTAAGCAGGCTCAATTTTTTCGATGGGGGTTGACACAAGGATGTGTCGCAAATATTATACTAAGTTTTAACAAGGACTTAAATTTTTTTCATCGGTATAAAAACCATTTGGTAATATAAAAAAGGAACTTTAACATGGCGGATGACAATCAGAAAAACAATTTACCAAAAGATGTTGACGAGCATATTTTAAAGCTGAGAACAGCCCTGGTGCATAACAACGAATGTGGTACAACCCATTATAACCTTGCTGTGGCGTTGATGGGAAAGCAGGAATATACCGAAGCTGAAAAAGAACTTCATGATGCCATTGATTGCAGTCCATCCCTGGCAGAAGCGTATGTCCTTTTAGGGGGTATCTGTCTGCAGAGAAAAGACCTTGAGGGCTGCTACCGGTTTAATCAGCGTGCCACAAAAGCCCGGGCAGGGTTTGCCGAAGGATATGGCAATATGGCCTTTGTTCTTCTCCAGCTCATTGATGGCAAAGATCGAAAGGCAGATGAAGAAAAACTTGAAAAAGCCATAAAAAATTTAAGAAAAGCAATTATCCACAATAAAAATTTTGTTCAGGCCTATACCACGCTTGGAACAGCCTATTTTATGAAAGGACTGGTTCAAGAAGGGATTAAGGCCAATCTTGAAGCCCTGAAGGTGCAGCCTGAATTTCCGGTTGCCCACAATAATCTTTCAGTGGCTTATCTTGAGATTGGTGAGTTTGACAAGGCAATTGAATATTGTGATAAAGCTGTGTCCCTGGGTTTTGAAGTGGCCCAGGAACTCAAGGACGAGCTTGCGCCGTATCGAAAAGAGTGATCTGCCTGGTTACGCTTTTTAAAAGTGTGAAAAAAAATCCTTTTTTATTGACATATAGGGACAAAAATTTTATACCTGCAATGTTATTTTGCTTAAAATGTTCCTTGAAAATCGAAGGGTTTTTGCTAACCTTTCGGAATAACAACAAATTAGACTATTGAATGAAAAGTTTGGATAAACTTTCATTAATGAATGTAAATTAACTTAACGGAGGTAAGTAAATGGCTAAGCATGAAACTCCTTTACTGGACCAGCTGGAATCCGGCCCATGGCCTAGCTTTGTCTCTGACCTGAAACAACAGGCAGAAAAAAGAGCAAAGAATGTAGAAGGCGTTGAATTCCAGATCCCGGTAGATGTTGTAGATGATCTTCTGGGTGTTCTGGAATTGTCGTACAAACACGGAAGAACTCACTGGAAACATGGCGGTATCGTTGGTGTTTTCGGTTATGGCGGCGGCGTTATCGGTCGATACTGTGACCAGCCCGAAGCCTTCCCTGGTGTTGCAGCATTCCATACAATGCGCGTTAATCAGCCTGCAGGAAAATATTATTCCACTGATTATCTGAGAAAATTGACTGAACTCTGGGATTTCAGAGGTTCTGGAATCACCAATATGCATGGTGCAACAGGGGATATTATTCTTCTCGGTACCACCACTCCTCAGCTGGAAGAGATCTTCTGGACATTGACCCATGACATGGGACAGGATCTGGGTGGATCAGGCTCCAACCTGAGAACCCCTGCTGACTGTCTGGGTCAGTCCAGATGTGAATATTCCTGCTATGATACCAATGCACTGGTTCATTTTTTGACCAATGAATATCAGGATGAACTGCATCGTCCGGCATTCCCATACAAGTTCAAATTTAAACTGGATGGTTGCCCGAACTGCTGCGTAGCATCGATTGCACGGTCTGACATGTCCTTTATCGGTACCTGGCGAGATGATATCCGTATTGATCAGGATGCAGTCAACAAATATGTTGAAAATGCACCTGGTTATCCAGCCAATGCCGGGGCTCACAGGGGCAGAGACTGGGGCCCGTTTGACATTGAAAAAGAAGTGATCGGAATTTGTCCGACAAAATGTATGAAGTTTGAAAATAAAAAATTGACTATTGATAATTCCAATTGTACACGCTGCATGCATTGTATCAATGTTATGCCCAGAGCCCTTAAAATCGGTAAAGATACCGGTTGTTCCATCCTTTGCGGTGCAAAAGCCCCGATTCTTGATGGTGCTCAGATGGGTTCTTTGCTGGTTCCATTTATCGAGGTTAATCCTGACAATGATTACGAAGCAATCACAGAAGTCATTGAAAACGTCTGGGACTGGTGGATGGAAGAAGGCAAAAACCGTGAGCGTCTTGGTGAGCTGATCATGCGACAAGGATTCCAGAAACTTCTTGAAGTCACTGGTATTGAAGCCGCACCTCAGCATGTTGCGTACCCGAGAACCAACCCGTATATCTTCTGGAAAGAAGATGAGGTGCCTGGCGGCTGGGAACGTGATGTTGAAGAATACAGAAAACACCATAGAAGATAGAAAGGGAGAATAATAATGGCATTTATTTCTACTGGTTATAATCCAGCCAAACCGATGGAAAATAGAATCACTGACATCGTTACCAAAGACCATAATGATTTTTATCCTCCTGTGATCAAAAACAACAAGGGTAAATGGTCTCATCATGAAATTCTTGAACCTGGCGTACTTGTGCATGTGGCTGATTCAGGAGATGAAGTATATACAGTAAGAGTGGGCGGTGCACGTTTGATGTCCACCAGCCTGATCAATGAAATCTGCGATATTGCCGACAAACATTGTGACGGCCATGTTCGTTTTACTACCAGAAACAATATTGAGTTCATGGTAGATTCCAAAGATAAAGTAGAACCCCTTAAAAATGATCTGGCCTCCAGAAAATTTGATGGCGGTTCTTATAAATTCCCCATCGGTGGAACCGGTGCCGGTGTTACCAACATCGTTCATACCCAGGGTTGGGTTCACTGCCACACACCTGCAACCGATGCCTCCGGTACTGTAAAAGCCACCATGGATACATTGTTCTCAGATTTCCAGGCCATGAGACTTCCGGCACAGCTGAGAGTTTCCATGGCCTGCTGTCTGAACATGTGTGGTGCCGTACATTGCTCTGATATTGCGATTCTTGGTTATCACAGAAAACCGCCAATGCTGGATCATGAATATCTTGATAAAGTGTGTGAAATTCCTTTGGCTGTTTCAGCTTGCCCGACGGCTGCATTAAAACCGTCCAAAGTGGTTCTTGCCAATGGTACTGAAGCAAAATCAATTGCTATTAAAAATGAAAGATGCATGTATTGCGGTAACTGCTACACCATGTGTCCATCCATGCCGCTTGCTGATGCAGAAGGGGATGGTATTGTTTTGATGGCTGGTGGTAAAGTTTCCAACAGAATTTCTGATCCGAAATTTTCTAAAGTTGTTGTGGCTTTCCTGCCCAATGAAATGCCAAGATGGCCGTCCATGACAAATGCAATCAGCCAGATTGTTAATGCTTACAGCAATGGGGCCAACAAATACGAACGTCTGGGTGACTGGGCTGAGAGAATCGGATGGGAAAAATTCTTTGAAGTGTGTGAACTACCGTTCACCCATCATTTGATTGATGATTTCCGTCAGCAGGCTTACATGAGCTGGCGTCAGTCAACTCAGTTTAAATTCTAGGAATTGTTTCTAACAATCATAGATATATAAATTGATAAGCCGGAGTGCAGTTTTGCGCTCCGGCTCGTCAATTTAATCTATCGGTTAATCTAAAGGAGTATGATAATGAGCGATCTTCTTGATAATAAAGAGACAGCAGTCCAGGCTGTTCTGGATTATATGAACAAAAAAGCCGGATCCAAAACCAAGTTTTATTTTAATGATTTTCAAAATATTTTTCCTGATGACAAACTCAGAGCGATTAAAAAAGTGATCAACGTAATGGTTGAAGATGAAATTCTTGAGTACTGGTCTTCCGGAAGTACAACCATGTATGGCCTGAAAGGCTCTGGTATTCAGCATTCTTCTGAAGGCGAAGAATAAGATTAAAATAATAAACGCTGTAAAGTTTCATGCCAAAAGTCAGTAAAAAGGTCCCGGGTATCGTGATTGCCGGTCTGCGTGGGGGATCCGGTAAGACGGTTATTTCTCTGGGTATTACGGCGGCATTGAAACAAAAAGGCATTGCGGTCTCTGTGTTTAAAAAGGGGCCGGACTATATTGACGCCGGCTGGCTTTCCCATGCAGCCGGTCGTCCCTGTTATAACCTGGACACTTTCCTTTGTACCCCTTTTGTTGTTCAGTCTTCCTATCTGGAAAATTCAAAAAATAGTGATATTGCTGTTGTTGAAGGAAACCGCGGTTTGTATGACGGTATTGATATGGATGGGTCTACCAGTACTTCAGAACTTGCAAAACTGCTGAATTTGCCGGTTCTTCTTGTTCTGGACTGCACCAAAAGTACCCGGACCATGGCTGCACTGCTCCTGGGGTGTATGCAGTTTGATCCGGCCATCCATATCTGCGGGGTGATTCTGAACCAGGTGGCAGGGAAACGCCATGAAGGAAAAGTCCGGGCCAATATTGAAAAGTATTGTAATATCCCGGTGTTTGGTGCTGTACCAAAACTTTCGGTGGAAGATTTTCCCGAAAGGCATATGGGGCTGGTTACCTCCCAGGAACATGGATTCTCAGACAAGGCCATTGCCGCTGCTGCCAGGGTGGCCATGGATTATATTGATCTGGACGATTTATATGCCAAAGTGATAGCCATGGATCAATCCTTTGACCATGAGACCCAAGCCCTGCTGGAGAAATCAGATGTTCAGGCAGCATCATTTGTAAGTGAATCCGTCACAATCGGCATTGTCAAAGATTCTGCATTTCAATTTTATTATCCGGATAATATTGCTGCCCTGGAAAAAATGGGGGCAAAAGTTGTGTATATCAGCCCGCTGAGTCACAAAACCATTCCCCATGTTGATGCCATTTACATGGGGGGGGGATTTCCAGAAACCCATGCTCCCCAGCTGGCTGAGAATAAATCTTTTCGGGATGACTTAAAACAGCTATCTGAAAAAGGGCTTCCCATTTATGCGGAATGTGGCGGTTTGATTTTTCTGGGTCAAAGCATCTGTCTTGAGGGTGCTGAGTATCCCATGTCAGGGATTTTGCCCATCAAATTCGGTCTTTCCAATCGTCCCCAGGGCCATGGATACACAAAAGTTGACGTGGTCAACGACAATCCGTTTTTTGCCAGGGGAGAGACATTAAGGGGCCATGAATTCCGGTATTCTTCCATCATAGATATCGATTATACAGACTCTCAGATGGCATTCAGGATGGAACGGGGCAAAGGAATTCTGGACAAAAAGGACGGGTTTTTTAAACACAACACCTTTGGGACCTACACCCATATTCATGCCCTTGGAACAGTCTCCTGGGCCGGATCTCTGGTCAAAAAAGCTTTGGAATACAAGCGCTTAAAATTATAAAAACGGTTTGAACAAAAGAAAAGGGTGCTTTCCTATGAAAAACACCCTTTTATGAATCAGCAGTTAACCCGGCGGGTTAATTGATTTTTACATGGGTACGTGGCAGTTCTTGCAACTGGTTGGTGCTTTGCCTTTTTTACCGGTTTTGTCACCGGCAGCTATGTTGGTGGTAATATGACAGCCAATACAGTTTTCGTGCATTGCAGTTTTATGATGTTTGATGTCAACAGGGTTTTTGGTCCCTTCAGCGACACCTTTAAATTTGGCATCTTTTTTATCTGCTTTTTCTCTGTCATGGCAGGTATCGCATTTTTGAACGTCATCACCCATTTTAAGCGCCAGGGGTTTGCCTTTGTCGTCATGATGGCAGGCGCCACATTCAAGTTTAAATTCTTCGTTATGTTTTTTGTGGGTAAACTCAACCAGCTTGGCAGGATTTTTTTGGGCATCCGGGCTCTTGGTGTGGGTTTTATACACTTTTGAATTCATGGTTATGATATCATCAGCTTTGGTACCGGCCTGAAGTCCTGTTGCCATAAAAACAACAGCAATCCCTGCAATCAAAAGCAGGGTGAGCAGCTTTTTATTCATGATCTGTTTTACTCCTCTAATAATTGTCAATTAATTTTATTTTGCCTTTTACCCATAACAAGTCATTCTTATGGGATGTTTCCTTTTGAAAATATCTATTTTTCTACACCGGATCGCATAAAAAAGTCAATAATAAAAACCAAATAAAGACAAGGCTATTCCGATGGTGTCTGTGTGTTTTCGCTTGTATCTGCCGGATTTTCAGATGTTTTAACTTCAGGTGCTGCTTCTTTTTTTTTGCCGAATATCATGGCACCGATAATACTGATCTCATACAATACCATTAAAGGGATTGCCATCATAATCTGGGTCACCACATCCGGCGGTGTGATGATGGCTGCGCCAATAAAGAATATCAATATGGCATATTTTCGGTTTGTTTTTAAAAAAGAAACCGTGACAAGCCCCATCCTGGCCATGAAGGTCAGAACCAGTGGCAGTTCAAAAACAAATCCAAATGCCAGCAGCATTTTGGAGGAAAAGGCAAGATACTCTTTCATGGATGGCATGGCCTGAATGGTGTCTGATGAGAACCCAAGAAAAAATTTGAACCCATAGGGGAAAACCAGAAAATACCCAAAAGAGGCGCCAAGGGCAAAGAAAATGACTGAAAGGATAACAATGGGGATAAAATAGCGTTTTTCATTTCGGTAAAGGCCTGGGGAAACAAACATCCAGAACTGGTAGAAAAGGATGGGTGTGGCAAGAACGATCCCGGCCAGTAAAGAGACTTTCAGGTAGGTGAAAAAAGCTTCAGGCAGGCCGGTGAAAATCAGTTTGGTATTGGCGCTGCCGGCCATGGCTTTGATCAGCGGTGCAATCAGAATCTCAAATAATTTTTCCTTAAACGAATATGCAGCCAGAAAACCGACCCCGACAGCAATAAATGAATGGATCAATCGACTGCGCAACTCGCTTAGATGTTCAGTAAAAGGGCTTTTTTCTGTTTCACTCATAAAGAAGGCCTATTGAATAGAGTCTGTTTTTCAGAATGGGTATGGCTTTATTTGTCATGAAGGTCAGTGCTGTCTGTTTTGGCAGTATCTGGCTTGTCCTGGTCAGATTCATCAGGATATAGAGTATTATTTGTTTTCTGACCAGTCATCTCTTTTCCAAGATCATTAAGGGTTTGTTTTTGCGGCGTGTTCAATATTTCCTTGAGATCTGTTTTGGGAAGATCAACAACATCCTTAACCGTGGTTTCAATGTCCATACTGCGTTTTAAATCCTGGGCTGACCGTTTAAATTCGCCCAGGGCACGTCCCAGGGTTTTGGCAAGTTCGGGCAGTTTCTGAGGTCCGACAACAATGAGGGCAATGGCTAAAATCATAAGGATTTCCGTCATTCCAAGACCAAACATTATATTTTAACTCCTTTAAAGAAAATATCTGTTTAATAAGGTTCAAGTTTTACACTGAATAAGGGTAAAGTGTCAAGAAAGGATCATTGGGGTCGTGATCCTCTGTCTGGTTGACGGTCTTTCCCTTTAAAGGGTTTCCTTTTTATGAAACTAGATTTTGGCGGTTGCTTTTTTTTTGGTTTTGGTGTGGGAAGTTCTTGTTCCAGCTCTTCAGACGGGTATTCACAAATGATTTTATTTCCCAGCACCTCTTCGATTTTCGGTATGAAAAACGAACTCATTTCATCGGCAAAACTCACAGAAATTCCGGATGCACCGGCCCTGCCGGTGCGGCCGATCCGATGGATATAATGTTCGGGTTCATGGGGAAGATCATAATTGATCACATGGCTGATGTTTTCAATGTGCAGACCGCGGGCTGCAACATCGGTTGCCACCAGAATATTGATCCGGCCGTTTTTAAAATTATCCAGCACCTTGAACCGTCTGTCCTGGGCGATATCTCCTGACAGTACGGAACATTTTTGACCATAACGTTCCAGTTTTTCAGAAAGGGTTCTAGCCGTATCCTTGCGGTTTACAAAAAGAATAACCCGTTCCAGTTTCTCATTGTTGATCAGGTTAAAGACATGTTTGAATTTATCTGCTTCAGTGGATATATACACAATCTGTTCAATGGATTCTGCTGCAGAATGGTCCGGGGACATCTCTATTTGAACCGCATCTGCTGCAGTCCAGCTTTCTGCAAGGCGCAGGACATCCTCGGTTAATGTGGCAGAAAAAAACAAGGTCTGGCGTTTGTCTTTGTGAGGTGTTTTTTGTACAATTTTTCGAACATCCGGAATAAACCCCATATCCAGCATTCGATCGGCTTCATCAATGATCATGATTTCCACCCTGGACGGATCAATCAGGCGTTTGCTCATAAAATCGATGAGCCGACCCGGGGTGGCCACGATCACATCAACCGGTTTTGCGGTCAGCTCCTGCTGCTGGTTTTTATAGCCAGTGCCGCCATAGATAGCGATGATTCTGATCGGGGTATACCGGGCCAGGTCTTTAAAATCTTTTTCAATCTGGTAAACCAGTTCCCGTGTAGGAGCAAGAATCAATGCCCGGGGGCAGCCATTTTTATTTTTAACTGGTTTTTTAATAAAAGCGTTTAAAATAGTCAGGATAAAACTGGCGGTCTTGCCTGTTCCGGTCTGGGCTTTGGCTGTGGCGTCCTTGCCTTTCAGGGTATGGGCCAGAAGGCTGGCCTGGATCGGGGTGCAATACTCAAACTTTAAGTCGGCAATACCATGCATGACACTCCATGGCAGATCAAGGTCGTGAAACCGGGTTTTTCCTTCTTGAGGGGCCACCTGGAAATCGTTGGGTGTCCATTTTGTCTGGGGTTTAGAGGATTGGGCAGGGTACTTTTGGCTTTTTGCCTGGGGTTTTGACACAGGTTTTTGTTCTGAAACCGGTTCAGGCTTAGAGGGTTTTTCCGGCCTTTTTTCCTGGGCCGGTGTTTCTGTTTCCCGGGTTGTTTTTACGTTAGAGGGCCTTAATGCAGCAGGAACAAAAGATGATGGTTGTGTGTCCCGCTTGCCAAATGTTTTTTTAAGAAATGAGAAAAATTTTTTCAATCGTTACTTTCTATTATGGGTAATCGGTTTATTATCTGCCATGTTTGCTAATGGTTCTCATTAGTAAAGATTGCAGTTAACAAAGGTTTTAACAAACGCAACCGTGTTTGTGAAGTTAAAAAAGTGAAAATCTATCTTTTAACCTCCTGCGACCAAAGGCAGAAGTTCAATTTGCGCATTCTCCGGGATTCGTGTTCTTTCAAAAAAAGGACTGGAAATCAGTTTGCCGTTTAATCGAACCACCGAGCAAAATTCAACATGATCCAGCTTTTTTAACAAAGAAGCAAGGGTCATGCCCTCAAACCACGGCATGGGTGTGTTGTCTACAAAGATCACAGATCAGACCTCTCCATTTTTTTTCAAAACAGCCATGACCTCAGGGAAATCAATGCCCAGGCGTTTAACGGTCTTGACTGTGGGAATGCCGTTTTGATTCCATCCGCGGCGCTCATATACGGCATTTTTGAGCAATTCGTATTGTTCTTCGCGTTTTTGTCGTAAAATTTTGACCTTTTGGGTTGAGTTCAGGCTGCTGGCATCAACCCCATATTTTTCTTCCAGCTGGTCATCATATCTTTTCTGCCGGGACTCATATTCTTCAACCGTTACAGGACCCACTGCCCGGTAGGGAATGGTATCATGCGCTCTTGTTCCATATCCCATTTTAAGATTAAAGATCCGCTGGAAGTTATACACGGCCTCACTCATGGCAATCAGGTCATCTTCGCTGGTTTTTCTGCCGGTCACGGCACTGAAAAACTGGGCATACCAGCCCACATGTTTGATCACCTTAGCCGGTTCCGGGTTCTGTTTGTTGTCTTCAGGCACAATGTCGTTCCAGGGCAGTTTGCACAGGCCGCAGAGTCCGAACCAGGTTCGAAACATGGGAAACCAGTGAAGGGCTTCAGCCTTGTTTTCAAAGGTAGGCATGAAATTATGCACCATATCCAGAAAGATCAGCCAGGCTTCATCATGCTGGGCCCCTTTCAGGGCCAATCCGTATCCTCCCTGCTGGGCCAGGGACTCTTTGGTGATATATTCGGAAAACTCCAGTCCCTTGGATTCCATGCCGATATCCTGCATGAATACTGCATCGGCGCCAAACTCTTTGGCAAAAATGGACTTCATCTGTCGAATCCCTTTTCCGACAATGGCCCCGAACCCTTCACCTTTTGCCATCTGGTGAATGAGTTCCAGCGTATTGAACCGGTTGCCGAAACTTAAATCCATGCCCTGGGTATGGGCGATGGTGATTTCTTTGTTTTCAAAACATTCCATGGCAAAGGCGATGGAGGTTCCCACGGAGATGGTGTCCAGTCCATAGGCATCACAATAAAAATTGATCTCAAGGATGGTGTGTGCATCAAAGATGCCCAGGTTGGAACCGCAGCCGGCTATGGTTTCGTATTCAGGCCCGTCCACAAATACTTTTTGGGCTTTATAGGGGCCGGTAAAAGGAGAAAAATCTTTTACCCCGTGGGCGCAGGCAACGGCACAGCCTTTCCAGCACCCGTCAAACCCTTTGTCAAAGAGATGTTCATAGACCTGTTCGCCAATATTTTTAGATTCCGGGTGGGAGCCGAATTTGAAATTATGGACCGGCAGACAGTCATGGTCGTTCATGATGGGAACCAGATGGGTGGTTCCCACCAGGGCCATCCGGTTCTGTTTTGGGTCAAGTTCGTGGATTTCCCGGGCATGGGTTTTTGTAACCTTTTTTAACCGGTCAAGGTCAGCCGGATTGTTTGTTTTCATGGAAACAGACCCGAATCGGGCCACCACTGCTTTGATCTTTTTATCGGCAAAAACAGTCCCGATACCGCCCCGGCCAGCCTGTTTATACCGCACCATTTTCCGTCCAGCATCCCACCATGAAAAATTCAAACAACCGAACAAGGTATGCTTTGCTCCGGGGCCGGTCGTGACCACAGATACATTGACAGGTTTTTGTTCATCAAAGTGATGGGTAAGTACCTTTGACAGTTCATAGGCATCTTCGGGAAGGTTGTCAGCTTGAAATATCCGGATTTTTTCTTCAATTCCGTCAATCAAAATAATGGTATCATGCCGGGCTTTTCCATCCAGCTGAATCACATCAAAACCGCAAAATTTTTTATAAGGCCCAAAATACCCTCCTACATTGGAATCCACCGGAGAACCGGTGAGAGGGGAAATGGCCGTGACAATACTTTTCCCGCCGCCGGGATATCCCGGGGTTCCGCCCAGAGGACCTGAAGAGATGCAGATGGCATTTTCAGGATCATTCCACCGGGTATCAGAAGAGACAGCATTCCACATCATCCAGAGATCATAGCCTTTTCCACCGATAAATGTCTTTTTTATCTCTTCTTTAATCGGACTGATGATGATCTGATCAGTATCCAGTTTGATATGAAGTGACCGGTCTGTATATCCCTTGTTGATAGGGGCGCGTTCATAGGATATGGCTCTTTTTTCTTGTAACTGGATATGGTCCATTTTCATTTCTCCCTGGCTGAGGGTCAAATTAAATAAGGATTCTCTTGTTTTGTCCGATGGTTTGCATAAAATTGTCTATATCATATTTGTGAAATCAAGTATATAAAACTGTCACTGCCCGGAGGGTTATTATAGGTAAAAGTTGCACTCAGATGTTTAAAAACCCTTGACTTTTAAGCTGATTCGTTGTTAACCAGAAAGCTGAAACTTTAGGAAATTATTGAAAAAAGGTAATATAAATGTTCATATTAGCCAATTTGTTAGACGCGATTGCCATTGTTTTAGATATGATATTGAATACGTATTTCTGGATCGTTATTATAGGTGCGGTGCTCTCATGGGTGAACCCTGATCCTTACAACCCCATTGTGCGGTTTATCAACAGAGTCACTGAGCCTGTTTTTTATCAAATCAGAAAAAGACTTCCGATGGATTTCGGAGGACTGGATATATCACCTGTAATCGTTATTTTAACCATTTATTTCCTACAGGCATTTGTTGTTAACAGTCTTCGGGGACTGGCGCGCACGATTGCTTAAGAAAAGAGAGGTGGTTCCATGGGTATAACATCTTTGGTTGTTAAACAAAAAGAGTTCACCACCCGGTTTCGAGGGTTTGATGTTCAGGAAGTGGATTATTTTCTTGAAGAAGTGGCCTTTGAATTAGAGAGTTTGAACAATACGATTAAAAGTCTTCAAGCGGAAAATCACCGATTGAATCTGGAGAATCAGGGGTATTTAAAACGAGAGGATTCCATGAAAAACGCCATGATTCAATCCCAGAAAGTATTGGATCAGATGAGGGAGAATGCCAACAAATCTTCCCAGTTGATCGTGGCCAATGCAGAGGTGGAAGCGGAGAAAATATTGAACCGGGCCCATAAACGGCTTTCCCAGCTTCATAGTGACATTCTGGAACTCAAGCGCCAGAGAATTCAACTGGAGATGCAGATTGGTGCTGTCCTTGATTCGCATTCCAGACTCATTGAGATGACCAAGGAAGAAAATAAGGCTGCAGACGAAACAGATGCCAGTTTGAGGTTTATCAAACAGGCATAAATGGTGGACCATATCTTTACAAAGGGTTGAAACATGGCTGAGATTGATGCGTTTTTTAAACTGATGCATGAGCAGGGAGCATCGGATCTTCATCTGGTTTCGGGCCAGCAACCGGCAATCCGTCTCCACGGTGATATTCAAAGAATCAAGTATGACACCCTGACGTCTGATAGACTCAGAAAATTGTTATATGAAATCACGTCCCAGGAAAAAATAAAGGTATTTGAAGAAAGCGGAGATGTGGATTTTGGGTATGAGATTCCAGGGCTTGCCCGCTACAGGGCCAATTATTTCATGCAGAAAAACGGTATTGCTGCTGTATTTCGTGAGATCCCGTCCGAGATTCTGACGTGTGAAAAGCTTGGCCTGCCACCCGTGATTTCTAAACTTGCAGATCTTCCCCGGGGGCTTGTCCTGGTTACAGGGCCTACCGGTTCTGGTAAATCAACCACTCTGGCAGCCATTGTGGATCAGGCCAATCGAAACCGGAAAGATCATATTATTACCGTAGAAGACCCTATCGAGTTTGTTCACAGGAGCCAGAACTGTATCGTCAACCACAGGGAGGTCGGGCTTCATACCAAGACCTTTTCATCGGCCTTGCGAGGGGCCTTGCGTGAAGATCCGGATATTATTCTGGTGGGCGAGCTCAGGGATCTTGAAACCATTTCTCTGGCCATTGAAGCAGCATCCACAGGCCACCTGGTGTTCGGCACCCTTCACACGTCCAGTGCAGCCAAAACAGTTGACAGAATCATTGAAGTGTTTCCATCCACTGAACAGGCCCAGATCCGGTCCACCTTGTCAGACGGGTTAAGGGCGGTGATTGCGCAAACCCTGTTTAAACGGATCGATAAAAGAGGCCGATGTGCTGCTCTTGAAATTCTGGTTGCAACGCCGGCTGTTAGGAATCTGATCAGGGAAGCCAAGACCCATCAGATTCCCTCTATGATCCAGACCGGAAAACAATACGGGATGCAATTGCTGGATGATGCCATCATGCAATTGTATAAAAAAGGATGGATCAGCCCTGATGAAGCCTATGGAAAGGCCAATAACAAATCTTTGTTCCGGCAGTTCCTCAAGACTCCGCCGGCAGATTTCACAGAAGCCTGATCCGTAGCAATTTCAAAACCGGTGCAATTTTAAAATTTTAAGGAAGGCGGCATGAAAAAACAACAGATTGACCATATCCTTTCTAAAATGCTCGATTCCCACGAGAATGTGTCTGACCTGAATTTTACGCCGGGAAAGCCACTCCAGGTGGAAAGTTCAGGAGAGCTGGTCTCGGTCAGGATTGATCCGGATTTTAAACTGCTCACTCCTTTTCAGACAGAGATTATTGCGCTGAATCTGATCAATAACAGCCGGATACTGATCGAGACACTGATTCGGGAAGGGTCTTGTGATCTTTCCTATCAATTGGCGGATAAAGCACGATTCAGGGTTAATATTTTTTCGCGATCCGGCAAGTATTCCATTGTTTTAAGAAAGCTTGAAACAAAAATTCCCACCATTGATGAACTAAACCTTCCCAAAGCGTTTTACAACATGGCCGATGTCAGAAATGGGATTATTTTTGTCACAGGTGCAACAGGTTCTGGTAAATCAACCTCTCTTGCTGCTTTGCTGGATAAAATCAATGAGTCCAAATCAGTACACGTCATTACGCTTGAAGATCCCATTGAGTACCAGCATCCCCAGAAAAAATCGACATTTAATCAAAGAGAGCTGGGCGCTGATTTTGATACTTTTGCCAGTGGGTTAAGAGCAGCCCTTCGACAGGCACCCAAGGTGATTTTAGTGGGTGAAATGAGGGACAGGGAAACAGTTGAAATCGGCCTTTCTGCTGCTGAAACCGGTCATCTGGTTCTATCCACCCTGCACACCGTGGATGCAGGACAGACCATTAACCGTGTCCTGGGTATGTTCAGTACAGAAGAAGAAAAACAGATCCGGATCCGTCTGGCCGATACCATTCGATGGGTGGTTTCCCAGCGGCTTTTGCCAAAAATCGGTGGTGGACGGGTGGCTGCGTTTGAAATTATGGGCTCCAATTTAAGGGTGAAAGACTCCATTCTGAACGGGGAGAGTGAAGGCAAAACCTTTAATGATATCATTACAGCGGGCAAGGCCCAGGATATGGTTTCGTTTGATGAGTATATCATCTCTCTTTATGAAGAAGGGCTGATCAGTGAAGATATTGCGTCATCCTATGCATCCAGAAAAGATATTGTCGGCCGGGGGCTTGATTCAATAAAAAGTGCCCGTGGAGAGACCACAACCCAGATTGATTCTTTGGAAATCGATCATGGATATCAGGGGAATTAAGTCATGAATGTCATTTGTCATCATTGCAAGACCAAACTCAATATTCCGGATCATAAAATTCCAAAAGATAAAGAATCCACGGTCAGTTGTCCCAAATGCAGGGAAAAGATTGTGATCCATGCAGCCAAATCCTTAGAGAAAACGGTTGAGACTAAAAAACAGGTCCCCTGGCTTGGGTTTGAAGACAGGCTCAATGCGCTTGTCTGCGTGGGAGATGACGATCTGCATCAAAAAGCAACCCAGGTACTCAAGGAGATCGGCTTTGATGTCAAAGCTGCAAAAGACGCTAAGACGGCAATCAATAAGATGGGGTACCATATTTATCATCTGGTTCTCATGGATGAAACATTTGACCAGAATCAGGGAATGACCCAGATTATTGACAGGCTGAACACCATGGATATGTCTCTTCGACGCAGGATCTGCCTGTTGCTGCTGAGCAGCAGATTCCAGACCAATGATAACATGGCAGCCCTGCATATCAGTGTGAACAATATTTTAAACACAGCTGACATATTTCATATTGAATCATTTTTGACAAAGGCTGTTACTGACCATAAAAACCTTTATACGGTCTACAATGAATCCTTGAAACTGGCTGGCAAAGCTTAACGCAAGAGGACGTCTTAAAAGGATGGTATGACCCGGCATTGGTATGAACCCTTCAGTTTTTCAGAATGGCTCAAAAGAGCATTTTCTCTTGGTAATATTGCTGTATTGGTGATAACGGCGACCCTTGTTTTCAGTGAATTCCGGTTTGACTGGATTGAAAAGGGCGTGGGCGCTTACCTTGCGGCAACCAATGAATTCCGGCCGGAAACCGGGACCATCTGGGAAACCGGAAAGCAGACCTCCAATGCCCATGAATATTTAAATAAAATTATCAGCCAGCAGGAAGATGCCCGGCAAAATATTGCCCAGGCAGAGTCTTTTTCCAGCCTGGCATCTCGTCTTCTGCCCGGTCAGTGGGTGACCCTGGAAAAACAGCAGTTCAAAGACCTGTATCTTTCCCTTGAACGAACCGCAGCCTTGAATGTCATTGAGCCATCCCTGCTGGTCTGGCTGCTCAATGGACGAAACCTGGAACGGATTTTCTGTGAAGGGGTTACAGACGGGATTAAAATTTATTTTATAGATTCTGAAAATCGGGTAATAGAGCAGATTGATCTGAGCAAAGATAAGATTTTAAGGATTGAAAACAGTGAAAAAGCAGTGCCTGGTTTACTGTCAGATATGGAAGAGTTCGAAGGACGGATCTATTCGGCTCAAAATTTTTTCCAGGCGATTTTCAATCTGCCCAAAGAGATTCTTCCTGATCTGATACAAAATCCTGAAGCCCTGCTCAAGCAGAATGGACAGATGATTCGTGTGGGCATATGGAATGAGGCAAAAAACGGTTATATCCTTCTTGGGTTTGAATTCAAACAAGGGTCTGAAACCCAGGTTGTCCTTCTTAAAGGCAGAGAGTGGGCGGTTTGGCAATTAAGCTTGAATCTTAAAGGAGAGGCCGGATGAGTCTTTTTTTTAAGGGCATAAAATTGTTCAGATTCTGGCTGTATGCCGGCTTGATCCTGGTCTCGGTTTCAGCAATATCCGGGATGTTTTTAATTTTTTATGTGGCCAGGGATCTTCCCCGTCTGCCATCTCCATTGAGCCGGATTATTGAAACGCCCCAAACCCAGATTTTTGCCGCCAGCGGGCAGATGCTGATCGGTTTGGGGGAACGCAAAACCATTCCGCTCAATATGGTTTCCCCGGAGTTTATCAATGCGATTCTGGCAACAGAGGATCATATGTTTTTTGAACATCGCGGGATTAATAAACTGCGGACCCTCAAAGGGCTTTATGTGACGCTGTTTACACCGGGTAATATCCAGGGAGCGTCCACCATTACCCAGCAGCTGGCCAAAAATCTTTTTTTCAGCTTTGAGAAAACCTGGAAGCGCAAATTTAAAGAACTGCTGGTGGCTGTTCAGATCGAAGCATCCAACACAAAGCTTGAGATTTTACACACCTATGTGAATCAAATCTATTTTGGAGCAGGGGCCCAGGGAATTGAAAAGGCAGCCCAGACTTTTTTTAAAAAATCCGCGCTTGAATTGACACTTGCGGAATCAGCCCTGCTGGCGGGCCTGCCAAAATCCCCTACCAATTATAACCCCTTTCGATATTATGAACGGGCCATCAACAGACGTAACACAGTCCTTAACCGGATGGTTCAGGCTGGTTTTATTTCTCAGCTTGAAGCTGAGCAGGCCATGCTGGCTGCACCGGAATTTAATAAACAGGATTCAGACTCCAGAACCGGCAGCTATTTTCTGGATGCAGTGATCAATCAGTTGATTGACCGGTATGGTGAAGATGTGGTGTTTCACGGCGGTATTAAAGTGTATTCCACTCTGGACACCCGTTTGCAGTCCTATGCGCAACAGGCTGTTCAAAATGGCCTGGATCGGCTGGATACCCTGATGGGGCTTACTTCACAAGAAAAAGAGCACCCTCAGGCTGCCCTTGTGGCAATCGATTCAGGATCAGGCGCTGTCAAGGCCATGGTGGGCGGAAAGGATTACCATACCAGTGAGTTTAACCGTGCCATATATAGCAGACGTCAGCCGGGAAGCGGGTTTAAGCCGTTTTTGTATTATGCGGCATTTAAAAACTTAGGATTTCATCCGGCAACGGTTATGACAGATCAGCCTGTGGTCATTCCGGTAAAAGGAGCAAAAGACTGGGAACCGCATAATTTTGAAAAGATCTATTCAGGGAACATGATCCTCAAACAGGCCCTGATTCATTCGGTCAATACCGTTGCAGCCCAGCTGGTCGAGCAAACCGGCCCGAAAGCTGTGACAGATGTTGCAAAAGCATGCGGAATTGAAAGCCCGTTGCAGGATGTTTTTTCCGTGGCCCTGGGAACCTCGGATGTAACACCCTATGAAATGGCATCGGCATATTCGGTGTTTTCAACGCTTGGCATCCGGCACGACCCTTTTTTAATCTGGCGGGTGGAAGATGCCTTTGGTCGCATTATATTTGAGCAGATTGTGCAGGAAAAAAGAATATTGGATGAGTCCACAGCCTACCAGATCGTGGACATGATGAAATCGGTTGTTGAGACAGGGTCGGGCCGATCCATCAGGGAATCGGGATTTAACCGGCCGGCAGCCGGAAAAACCGGGACAACCGATTCATATAATGACGCCTGGTTCACAGGTTTTACACCAACCTTGAGTACATCGGTCTGGACCGGGTTTGACCAGAAAAGAAGGCTGGTGGATCAAAACAGGAACGGAATTACCGGTGGCCGGGGGGCAGCACCCATCTGGGCCGAATTTATGACCAATGCGTTGAAATCAGAACCGGAAAGAGATTTTCCCATACCCAATGATATCCATTTTGAGATGGCTGATGTGATAACCGGCTGCACACCTGCGGAAGGGCAAACATCCGGACCGGTATTAAAAGTCCCCTTAAAAAAAGGTCAGACCTTGTGTGAGGACAAAAAAAAATGATCTGGTTTTTGAGAAATGCCAGTGTCCATATCTGGATCACAACCCTGGTGGCTTTGCCGACCTGTTTTTATATTCTCCCGGCCCTGATCCGATTTTTTCCGCAGATCGATCCTATGGTTATTGGATTTATGATGATTGTCATTGTTGCCAGTGTGATCAGCCTGGTGATGGATATTATCGCTAAAAAAGTATTGGATGGTCTGATCAAAGAGGGACTGGCCTGGGAAAGAGCCGGTATCATTAACAAGGCTGAAAAAAGATACATCCGGGCTGTCAGGCTGTTTGATTCGTTTTTGTTGTGGCCCCTGGGTGCAAGTAAGATGGCTCAAAAGATAGCCGGGGTTGTTGCCAGGTTTCAATTGAACACCAAAGTTGAAAATGAAAACTTTAAGGCTGCAACCTGTGCTTATCTGAAAATGAATCCAGCAGATAAGGACATTTCCCGGTTATGGCTTAAAAGGCTTAGGTTATCGAGTGTTGTAACCTCTGTTGAGCAGGAGGTTTTGTCTCTTCTGGCCGAAACCCATGATGCCGATGTCCGGTTGTCACCATTGATTGCCGATATTTTCCTGGGCCTTGAAAGAAGAGACTTTGCTGCTCAAAAACTGTATGGCCAGATGCAAAAAGAGCCAGAGCTGAGCGGAATCTATGCAAAGAAAATTGAAACTCTTATTGGTTTGCCGGAAGATGAAAGCCTTGGTGATCAAGTGTTTTTTGATGCACCCAAGAAAAAATTTAAAACATCAGTTTCCATTAAATCCAAGCCTTTGCTGAAAAATCTATGGGACAGGATGAAGATCAATATAAATCTGGGCAAAAAAATAAAATTATCAATAACCGCCCTGTGGTCATCAGTGAAGTGGTCCTATCAGTTTATCGGATCGGCCATCAGTTTTCTGCTGCTGTCCATGGTCAAAACCATTGGGTATGTGAAAGACCATGAACGGGCCCGATTTTATTTGAAAACCAGCATGTTGACCCTTGTTGCGGCCTGGTTGCTTTTTTTTATGGTCAGTACGGCCTTTCATCTGTTCAAACCAAAGACCATTGAAAAAGAAAAACAGACAATAGTGGAACAGATCCCTAAACCCTATACCATTCAAGTGGCCGCATATCTTAAACGAGAGTATGCGGACCGCTATGCTGATGCTCTCAAGAAGAAAGGGATTCAAGCCAGTGTGAAAATGGTGGGCGGTGGCGGGAAAGACTGGTTTGTGGTCCGGGTGTCCGAGTTTGAAAGCAAGAAAAGTGCTGCCGCATATGGTCTCAAACTCAAACAGCAGAAGATCATTGACGATTATTTTGTTAATAATAAATAACGGCCATGGGCCGCCTTGGTATTTTGTCTTTGTCTGCCCACAACAAATCATGAAAGAATTCATGAACTTGGCAAGTTCTTTCATATAAAAAATGGCTGTCGGGAAAATAACATAGGAAAAAATTCCAATGGTTCCTGTTGTGTCCCGGAAAAATTAGAGCGAGATAACTTTGTCAGCCAGCTGCATGGATGTGACAATATCCAGCATATTGGTGGTCTCGCCCACAGCTTTTTTATCCATCAGTCCCAGGTGGGTTAAGCAGGCGCCACAAACCAGAATATTGACCCCGGATGTTTGCAGGTGTGCCAGTTCATCCAGAAGGGCAGATTCCTGCGCACATAACATGACCCCATGATTGACAAAGACCAGCCGCCAGAGCTCATTTCCCATCTCTTTTAAGGTTTTGATAAAATTGATCATCAGTTTTCCGCCTAAGTCATCATCGCCTTTACCCAGATTGGTTGAAGAAATGATAATCAGTATCTTTTGAGTATCATCGCTCTTTTTAACAAGGCCGGGTTGAGAAGTTGTATCAAGCTTTCTGGCTTTTTCAGGAGAACGTTGACCGGACACTGTGGAGACAATCCCATCAGAATCCACACTGATTTCAAAGTCGTTAAAGGTAAGAAACCGGCTGACATTTTCAACAGCAGCGTCATTGTCAACAAGGATGTCCACTTTGGTAAGGGGATATTTTTCCAGCAGTTCTTTGGTTTTCAGCACCGGAGCCGGACATTGAAGGGCTGTGCAATCAATTTTCTTTTCCATGGTATTCCTTTGTCTCATTGTTTGAGCCCGTATTCTAAAAACTCTTGGGTCATAAGTCAAATCGCTAGATCATATAGGCTTTTTAAATAGCATTGAAAAATATGATATTCGAGTTTCTGAAGGCATGATTCACAAGAGGCAGTAGGAAATTTAAGGCAGAAAACAAAAAAGTTTGACAGGCCAGGGCTTATGTGACCATAATTTCAGCTGTTGATGGACGATCGTAATTGAACACAAAGGAGAACAATATGGTTATTATCTCGAATGTAAGTTATCCCCCTGAAAGTACAAAAGAAATTGCAAAACGATATCTTAAGGCCCCGGTTTTGCCGGACTTTTTAAATAAAAAAGGTCCGTATGTGTCTTCCAGCAGGGATGGCGGTATGAATTCAATTACCTATTATGAGCTGGAAAATGACAGGCTGGCCGAGGGTTTGAAAGCGGTTGCCGAAAGCCTGGCCATTTATTTTGGTGTTCCAGGGTATCAATATGATCTCAAACCCTATTTTGAGCTGGAAGAAGGATTGACCATCCTGGGGCTTTAATGTTTCAACCCTGTCGTTTCTGTCAAAAAAACAAGAAACTGAGGAAAGGACATGGGTTGGGGGTTTCCCGCTTTAGTCTTTTTTGCATGCCTGAATGGCCCAGGCGCAAGTGGTTTTAAATGCCTTGAATTTCCAGCGATGCGGGAAATCAAGGCATTGGTCCGGTTTGACTGCATTGATTGCGCATCCGCCAGGGGTCAAAAAAAGGCATTCCCCATTTTTTTTATCCTTTAATGCAAGGCTATGGCGGTCACAGGTTAAAACCGTACAGGTTTCAATAAAGTCGTAAACATCCATATTTAAGAATGCCGCAATTTTGTCTGGTTCATTTTTTTTAAGTCGGACATATCCGTCCTGGCGACAGCAGGCCCCGCATCCTAAACATTTAAATTCTGACAGATCCAAACAAATAGTCCTCTGGTATTTATTTTTCCGGTTACAAGAACAGGTGCTGGTTGGGCCTCAACAGCGTATCCGGGTTGGTTTGAAAAATGGTATCGAGATTGAATCGGATCTCATCCAGAGTCTGGGCCCGGACCAGTTGTTTTAAAATAGAGTGGCCGAATTTGAAATTGGCGCAAAAATACGGGGCAAATTTTTTAAACATCTTGACACTGTAATGATCATTAAAATGTGTTTCAAGAATCTGTGTCATCCGCATGGCAGTGGTGTAATAAATATTATCCAACCCAACAAATCCATCACTCCAGCTGGCAAAGAGCCAGGGTTGTGCCACAGCCATACGGCCGATTGAAAGGCCCTGGCACTGACTTTGTTCGATCATTTTTATGCCGTCCGCCTGGGTGAACAGGTTGCCATTTCCGAAAACAGGGATGGAAACCGCCTGTTGGACAAGACCGATGATTTCCCACTGGGGTGGACGGTTTCGCCGGTCCGGTGCCACTCTTGGATGGAAGGTCAGGGCATCGGCCCCGGCGTCTTCAAACCGTTTTGCCATGTCAACGGCAAAAGTAGGGGTGTTGTCCCAGCCGGTTCTGAATTTTACAAACAAGGGGATGGTAACAGCCTGTCGGACTTGTTTGACGATGTCTGCAGCTTTTTTTGGATCTTTTAAAAGAGCAGCCCCACATCCTTTTTTGCAGATGGCTGACACAGAACAGCCAAAATTCAGATCAACCCCGAAAAACCCTTCCTGTTCAATCCGTTGGGCTGCCTGGGCCATGATGGCAGGTTCTGCTCCGAAAATCTGGCAGACCAGATACGGCAGTTCCTGGGGCCGCCATTTAAATACCAGAGAGGTCGTTGGATTTTCCTGGGGAACTGCCCTGGCAGAACACATGCCGGTAAACAAAAGGCCAAATCCACCGAACTCACTGATCAGCTGCCGCAATGCAATATGTCCCAGGCCGGCCATGGGGGCCAGAATGATTCGTTTTGCAATGGTTTTATCCCGTATGATCAAGGGTTTTGAAAGGATTTGAGCAAGTTTATGTTTGATGGCAGATGAACACATGCAGGAACTCCGAAATTTTTGTATTGAGGGATTCTCCCGCAAGTATGGTTTATATATATTTAAAATTAGAGCAGATCTTTTTTTCAGGGTCAAGCAGTATTTGTATCCATGCAGATTTTGGCGTTTTCATTGGCTTGACATAATGGGCTAGCTATAATATCTTTGAAAGTTATATAAATTAGGGCAGGTGAAATGATTAATACACATGAGCAGGAAAAAAAACAGTTTAAACGATTGTTTCAGCAGCAGGGTGTCGATCAGTTTGATTTGAGGTTCCAGGTTCTGGATGCTTTTTTGAAACTGGAGCATCATGTGACCATTAAAGAGATCATGGTTCAGCTTGGGCGTGACGGGATTGTTCTGGACCCGGATTTTGTATTGAGCAGTATGGAAATGTTATGTCGGTTTGGTTTTGCATATAAAAATGCATTTCAAAAAAATGAGGTTCAGTATGAACATCGGCATTTGGGCCTGCACCATGATCATATGATCTGTACAAAATGCGGCAGCATCCTTGAATTCAAAGATGAAGCCCTGGAAAAACAACAGAACAGGGTTGCAGATGCATACGGGTTTCATATGCTCCAGCACAGGATGGAGATTTATGGGATTTGTTCTGAGTGTATGCAGGATCGGGATGAACTGGTCCCGCTGCACATGGCAAAACAAGGTGAAAAACTGATCGTCAGAGGCTTTGAGTCCGGGGATAGAATGCAGCTGCGTCTGTCTTCCATGGGATTGAAAATTGGGGATCTGATTGAAATTGTCTCCAGCGGGTTTGGCGGCCAGATGGTGATTGCCACAAAAGAAAGCCGTCTGGTATTAGGCCGGGGCATGGCTGAAAAAATCAGGGTTCAGCTTTATGATGGCGAACCGATTGATCAACCAACAGAACTCAAAGCCAAGGTGTTGATTGAACAGCCTGTTTTGCTCAATCAGATGAAAGCCGGTCAGGAAGGGACTATTCGTAAAGTTTCCGGAGAAGGCGCTTTACGTCGGCGGTTGCTTGAAATGGGGATTAACAGGGGGTCTGTTATTTATGTTGAAAAATATGCACCATTAAAAGACCCCATTGAGCTTGTGGTCAAAGGATACCATATTTCTCTGAGGGTTGAGGAAGCAGCCAATATTGTTGTGGAAAATATAAGGACCATTAAAAAGTGAGAGCCTTATGCAATTGACCATTGCACTTGCCGGAAATCCAAATTGTGGCAAAACTACGATATTTAACAACTTGACCGGTGCCCGGCAGAAAGTCGGCAACTGGCCCGGCGTAACAGTTGAAAAAAAAGAGGGCAAACTACAGTACAAGGGGCATGACATAAAGGTTGTGGATCTTCCCGGAACCTATAGCCTGACCCCTTTTTCCATTGAAGAAATTACAGCAAGAGATTATGTTCTCCAGCAAAATCCAGATATTGTTGTCAGTATTATTGATGCATCCAATCTTGAAAGAAGCCTGTTTTTAGCCATTCAGCTTTTGGAATTGGGCAGACCGGTTATCTTTGTGTTGAATATGGCAGATGTTGCCCAGTCCAACGGGATTAAAATTGATGAAACAAAATTATCCCAATTGCTGGGCCTGCCCGTTGTGTTTACAGTGGGCAATAAAAACAAAGGGATTGATGATCTTCTTGAAGCGGCCATAAAAGAGGTTGAACTCTTTAATGACGGGAAGCAGTCCCGGGATATACGATATGGCAAAGAGATTGAAGATGCCATTGATAGGGTTGAAAACAAGATTGTTGAAAATCAGGTCAGGATTGACGGATCAACCCGATGGCATGCTGTCAAGTTGCTTGAAGATGATAAAATTGTAAAGCAATTGTTTGAGAAACAATTTTTTACCCAGGCCCCTTTGATTTTTCAGGAAGTCCAAACTTGCCGGAAACGGATTTTTGATCTGTTTGAAGATGAATTTGAAATTGTGCTCACGGATGATCGATACGGTGTAATTGCCGGGATTGTCAAAGAGACCGTGACCAACTCTATCCGAAAACGGGTTGATATTTCCCGAAATATCGATCTGGTATTGACAGACCGATTTTTCGGAATTCCGGTTTTTATCTTTTTTATCTGGGCCATGTTCCAACTGACATTTACCCTGGGTGCCTATCCCATGGAATGGATTGAAATTGCGGTTTCATTTTTGTCTGATGTTCTGGATAAAACGCTTGCGGCATCCATGTTCAAAGATTTACTGCTCAATGGGGTTGTGGCCGGGATCGGCAGTGTTGTTATTTTTTTGCCCAATATTTTAATTTTATTTTTCTGCATTGCCTTGTTTGAGGATACCGGTTATATGGCCCGGGCAGCCTTTTTAATGGACCGTGTCATGCATACATCAGGGCTGCATGGAAAATCGTTTATTCCCATGCTCATGGGATTCGGGTGTAATGTGCCGGCGATCATGGCCACCAGGGCTCTGGAAAGCGAAAAAGATCGGATTTTAACCATATTGATGACTCCGTTCATGTCATGTTCTGCCCGGTTGCCGGTTTATATTGTCCTTGCAGGCAGTTTTTTTGCCCAGAAAGCGGGCACGGTTATTTTCTGTCTCTATTTTATGGGTATTCTGATTGCGATTGCATCGGGAAGACTGTTAAGAGGTCTGCTGTTTAAAGGAGAGGAGGCTCCGTTTATCATGGAGTTGCCGCCTTACCGGATGCCCATGCTTAAAAGCCTTTTGATCCACATGTGGGATAGAAGCAAGATGTTTTTAAAAAAAATGACCGGGGTTATTCTGATTGGTGCGATTATTATCTGGGTGCTGTCAAGTTTTCCTCAGACAGTTGTCTATAAAGTGGATTATCAGCATAAGGCAGATGCGGTGGAACAGGATTATGCCCAAAAACGATCACAGGCTGAACCTGATATGATCGACACCATAAACCGTCAAATGGCATCTGAATTGACAAAGATCGAAAATCAGAAAGAACAGGAAAGGGTATCCCAGTCTTATATCGGGCAAATCGGAAAAGCGCTGGAACCGGTTTTTGCCCCTATCGGCATTGGCTGGCAGGCCAGTGTTGCACTGGTAACCGGATTTGTTGCCAAAGAGGTTGTTGTCAGTACCATGGGTGTGTTATATGGTGTTGGCAATCAAGAGGGCAAGGCATTGGAAAAAGCGCTGAAAAATTCCGGTATGACCGCTCTTTCTGCACTTTCCATGATGGTGTTTGTTTTATTGTATGTTCCTTGTTTTGCGACTGTTTCCATCATTTACAAGGAGACATCGGCAAAATGGGCTGTGTTTAACGTGATTTATACAACCCTGGTTGCATGGGGGATGTCTTTTTTGGTATACCAGACAGGAAAGATACTCGGTTTTGGTTAGGCGATATCGTATGGAGGGCTTTATGAGAGATTTCAATTATGCTGCAATCATAAGAATACTCTGTGTCTGTAGTGTTTGTGTGTTGATGTGTGTCACAGTTTCGGGGGCGCAGGAAAGACTGAGTGTAACAGCCAGTATAGCGAATATGCGGTCCGGGCCGGATGTCAATTCAGATCAATTGTGGCAGGTGGAACAATATCATCCGGTTATTGTGATTGAAAAAAAAGGCGACTGGTATAAAGTCAAGGATTTTGAAGGCGATACCGCATGGCTGCATAATTCTTTGTTGGGAAAAAGTGCGACCGTGATTACAAAAGCAGAAAAATGTAATGTCCGTTCAAAAGCATCCATTGATGGAGAAAAGCTTTTTACAACTCAAAAAGGAGTCCCGTTTTTGGTGTTGGACACAAAAGGGGGCTGGATTAAAGTAAAACATAAAGACGGTGATATCGGCTGGATCAGTAAAAAATTGGTATGGTAGCTGGGTGATATTAATTATTTTAAGGTGGGATAATAACAATGGCAGAACAGAGAGTCTCAAATGACCGTAAAAAAGAACTTGAACAATTAGATTCTTTCCAGAAAAATTTGATAAAAACAATGGCCTTTCTAAAAGAGTATAGAAAACAGGTTGTGTTGGGGGTCAGCGCTGTTGTGGCTGTTATCCTCGTGTTTTCAGGGGTCATGTACAGCCTGCAAAAATCAGAAGACACTGCAGCGCTGATGATCAGGCAGGCTTTGATTGAATATGCCAAGGCCAAAGATCCGGATAAAGGATATCTTGAAGTGGAAGATAATTTTCAAACCATTTTCAAAGAATATTCCAATACCATCGCCGGCAAACAGGCCCGGGTAAAATTTGCCAAAATTTGTTATGAAGCTTCAAAATTTGATCAAAGTTTTGCCTATTATAAAGAAGCACTTGACCTTTTTGAAGATGATGGTTTGATGAAAAACTTTCTTCTCACAGCCCTGGGTCATGTCAGTGTTGCCAGAAAAGACAATGAAGCTGCCAAACAATATTTTCAGCAGGTTGAAAAATCTGATGTCGATTTATTAAAAGATGAAGCCGGATATGCGCTGGCCATGCTATATGAAGCCTCTGGCAATAAGGAAGAGAGCAAAAAAATGTATGAAAAGATCGTATCAGATTACAAAGACTCGATTTATATACCAATAGCCAAAAGCAAACTGGCTTCAATCAAGTAGTCGACCACTAAAAAAGGCTGCCAAGCTAGTTGTCGCATGCAGCATTTTTTAGAAAAGGAAAAAAAGATGAAAAAACTAACACTTGGTTAGTGATTATTTATAAAGCAATTTTCCTGCCAGTATTTTTAAAAGCCCCCTTATTTTTTTGTAAAATTTTATAAATGTTTGATATTATAGATTATTATCTAATAATAGCCTGTCCTTTTGTTCAACAAAAAGTCTTTTTTTGTTCAATGATGTCTCTAAAATGTTCAAGATTTTGAACTCAGATAAATCAGATAAAAAGCCAACAGGTTTTAACTGATTAAAAACACAAGAGAAAATACCCTAATCCTGAGAAGTTTAAGAATTTGAATTCCATGATTCACAGAAAAGAACGTTATCCCGAAATATTCGGGTTAACGATCCAGATCAAATTTTTTAAGTTTCTGATTCAGCCCACTTTTTCCGATTCCTAAAATCTCAGCTGCTTTTGTCTGTACATTGTCGGAAAGTTCCATGGCCCGCTGGATCATTCTTTTTTCAACTACCGCCAGTGTTTCTGCCAGACCTGCCCCTTCGGGTATTCCGTCAAAGACCATGCTGGCTGAAACATTCTGGCGAATTTGCGGGGGCAGATCAGAAACCGTGATCTGGTTGTCACTGCAAAGAAGAACTGAACGTTCAATAATATTTTCAAGCTCTCGGACATTGCCTTTCCACTGGTAATCACATAAAAGCTTGACCGCTTCAGGCTGAATCTGACAATTTCCTGTGGCGGTTCCGGTGTCATGGGTGTACTTGTCGATGAAATGATTGATCAGCAGAGGAATATCCTCAGGTCTTTGTCTGAGTGGCGGAATAACGGCTTTGACAACATTGAGGCGGTAATACAGATCTTCTCTGAATTGGCCGTCTTTTACCGCTTTTTCCAGGTCTTTGTTGGTGGCGGCAATCAGTCTGAAATCCACGGCAATGGGTTCGATGCCTCCCACCCGTTCAATGGTTCTTTCCTGAAGCACTCTGAGTAATTTGACCTGCAAGGCAATGGGCAGTTCTCCGATTTCATCCAGAAAAAGAGTCCCTTTATCCGCTATTTCAAACCGGCCTTTTTTCAAGGCAGATGCCCCGGTAAAGGCCCCTTTTTCATGACCGAACAATTCGCTTTCCAAAAGGGTTTCAGCAAAGGCTGAGCAGTTGACTGCAATCAGGGGGTTGTCCTTTCTCCGGCTGTTATAATGAATTGATTTTGCAACCAGTTCTTTTCCGGTTCCGCTCTCACCTTCGATAAGGAAGCTGGCATTGGACGGGGCAACTTTTTTAATGATTTCATAGAGTTCCTGCATGGGTTTGCTTTTTCCGATGATATTGTCAAAGCTGTACCTTGTCTGGATCGCTTCTCTGAGGATGCTGTTTTCCTGAACAATGTGATACACTGAAATGGCTTTTGCAATATGAGCGGTCAGGGTCTGATTTTCAAAGGGCTTTAAAATAAAAGTATAGGCTCCTTTGTGCATGGCATCCACTGCTTTTTCAACACTGCCGTATGCAGTCATGATGATGACCGGGATATCAGGGTTAATTCCCTTGATCTTTTCAAGCAGTTGAATGCCGTTCATTCCCGGCATGTTTACATCGGTGAGGACCAGATCAACCAGCTCATGGTTCAAAATATCCAGCGCTTCCATTCCACTGGAGGCGGTTAATGTTGTGTAGCCCTCCTCTTGAAGGAGTTCTCCGATAATCATGGGGTAATTTTTTTCATCGTCAACAATCAGAATATTTTCCATCTTGTCAATCTCCTAAACCGGCAGTAAAATTTCAACGTTTGCGCCGGTTGACGTCATATTGGTAATAAAAATGGTCCCATTGTGTGCTTCGATCATATTTTTTACAATACCCAAGCCAAGTCCTGTTCCTGTATCCTTGGTCGTAAAGAAGGGAGTCCAGATTTTTTTGATGACATCCTCGGGGATACCACAACCGTCATCAATAAAATTAATGACAATATTCCCGGATTGGTATCTGACTTTTATGGTAATTGAGCCGTTGCTGTCCAGCGCCTGAAAGGAATTGAGCAATATATTTAAAAAAGCCTGGTAGAGCATGGCGCTGTCAGCCATTATTTCAGGCAGATATTCAGCGATCTCTTTATGGATGGTGATATTATTTTCTTCAATCTGTGGCGTAAGAAAGGCAATGTTTTTTTCAATGATAGTTTCTATGCTGCACGGGTGAAAATCAGGAACTCTGGGTCGGGCAAAATCAAGAAAATCTGTAATAATATTGTCCAGGCGAGAAGATTCTTCAACAATAATATCCGGAATGCTGGTGTTCGCCCCTATTTTTTCCATTTTGCTTTTTAATAACTGAGCACTGCTTTTGATAATGCCCAAAGGGTTTCTGATCTCATGGGAGACCCCGGCCGTCATTTCTCCAATGGTGGAAAGATGTTCTGCCTGTCGCAGTTTTTCTTCAAGGTTGAGCCGTTCTTCAGCCCTTCGCTCAATGATTTTTTCTCCGTGCTTGACCACAAATCGAAGGATTAAAAAAAGAAGACCCATGACAACAAAACAGGATCCCACAATCAACCCTTGAAGATTAAACACTTTTTTATAATCATCTGAGACATCCCGAATGATCTCAATCACACCGAGTACCGGTGCTTCTAACCCGTATGTGAGCTGTGTATCTGCTTTTAAAGGAGAGAATGTTATGATTTTCGTTTCATGGGGATACCAGAATAAAAGCTCTAGAAAACTACCGTTTTGCATCAGCCGTGAAGTTGCTTCTTTTTTCATGGCTTTTTCATAGTGGACGCCACCGGCATCCCTTTGGCCGATGAGTGTTTTATCAAAACTATAAGAGATGATATTTTTATTGTCATAAAGGGTTACTTTTTCAACATTAAAGCTGTGAAGTGTTGAGCGGATGACATCATCCATGAGCCGAAACTGTTTTTCTTCTCTCAGCCGAATTTCACCATACTGAACCAGTATGGGCAGCACAAATCTTGAAAAAATCTGATGGTTGAGATTTTCTACAAGTAAAGAGTCATACTCCTTGCTTTTTTCCAGCAACAGATTCCTGACCCAGTGAGCATTCAACGCAGAGATGACAATGGTAGCGGTCAGCATGATTACCAGAGCTGAAAACGTAAAAAACTTTACCAGGCGGAAGGGTTTAATCCCCTGTGACTTGTCAGTATCTTGTAACATTGGTTTCACAATTATTCGTTTTTATGTTTGACAACCCTTTTTTTTATGATATTTATAGGTCAACAGCATGATAACCCTTGACTTTGCAGGAGAGTATAGTCATATATGTCCTACATATCAATATAAAAGATTACTTGCTGTTTGGTTCTTCAATGGCATTGGCTTTAACCAAATTAAAGTGACAGTGTATGATATTTGCAAAAAAGGATCATCTTGTCGGTCTTGATATCGGATCTTCTTTTATCAAGGTTGCAGAATTAAAAGCAACCGGTAATGGACTCGCCCTTCATAAGTTCGGTATGGCCCGGATTGCGCCTGGAACAATCGTTGAAGGCCGGGTGATGGATATGGAAGGCCTTGCCAATGATATTCAAGCGCTGTTTAAATCCCAGAAAATTCGGGAAAAGAATGTGGCCATTTCAACCGGCGGTCATTCGGTTGTGATTAAAACAATCAATATGGCCATGCGACCGGAAAAAGAACTTCATGACATGATTTTTTCCGAGGCTGAACAATATATCCCTTATGATATTGATGATGTGAACATAGACTACCAGGTGCTGGGGGAGAGTGAATTTTCTCCGGATCAGGTCAGTGTGCTGCTGGTTGCGGTTAAAAAAGATCTTGTGGCTGAGTATATTGATCTGATTCAAATGGCCGGTCTTAACCCGAGAATTATCGATGTAGATACGTTTGCCCTTCAAAATGCATATGAAATTTTGCCCTATGGAAACCAGGAGAAAATTACCCTGCTCATTGATGTCGGTGCATCAAAGACATCTTTAAACATCGTAAAAGCCAAGGTCTCGTTAATGATGCGGGATACGGTTTTAGGCGCCAATCAGGTGATCGAAGCGCTCAGTGAACAGCTGGAGATCAGTGTTGAAGATGCCCAGGATGCTTTGAATGGCGATTTAGAAGGGATTGTCAGTGCCGATGATCTTGAAAGAATAAGTGTTAGAGTGGCACAATCCTGGTGTTCTGAAATTTGTGAAGTGGTCAACACGTTTCAATCCGGTGCCAATGACGAACGGGTTGAAAAAATACTGTTAAGTGGTGGTGGCGTCTTTGTCGAAG